>JAFPAT010000001.1 GCA_017425655.1 Rikenellaceae bacterium
CGTATCGTGCAGACCGACAATATCACCCGGATAGGCGAAGTCGATCACCGACTTTTTCTCGGCCATAAATGCCGTGGGCGACGAGAATTTCAGTTGCTTGCCACTACGCACGTGGAGGTAGTTTTTGTTACGCTCGAACGTACCCGAACAGATCTTCAAGAAGGCGATTCGGTCGCGGTGGTTGGGGTCCATATTTGCGTGGATCTTAAAGACGAAACCCGTCATTTTCTGCTCGTTAGGCTCGATCGGACGCTGCGAGGTGGTCGAGGGGCGGGGCGAGGGAGCGATATTGATGAAGCACTCCAACAGCTCGCGCACACCAAAGTTGTTGATCGCACTACCGAAGAAAACGGGTGCTAACTCACCACGCAGATAGGCCTCACGGTCGAAGGGCTCATAGACACCATCGACCAGCTCCACGTCGTCGCGCAGCTGCTGCGCGTAGCGGCCGATATACTTCTCCAAGTCGGGGCTATCGAGCTTGATATCGACCGTTTCGGCGTCGGCAGTCAGTCGCTCGTCAGAGAGGAAGAGCGACAGATTCTGCTCGAAGATGTTGTACACGCCCTTGAACGTTGGGCCGTTGCTGATGGGGAACGCCAGCGGGCGCACCTTGATCTGCAACTCGTTCTCGACCTCGTCGAGCAGATCGAACGGATCCTTCGACGGGCGGTCCAACTTATTGATATAGACCATCACGGGGGTCTTGCGCATACGGCAGACATTCATCAGTCGGCGGGTCTGTGTCTCAACACCCTTCGCGCCGTCGATGACGATGATAACGCTATCGACAGCCGTCAGCGTACGGTAGGTATCCTCGGCAAAATCTTCGTGGCCCGGGGTGTCAAGAATATTGATTTTGCAGCCGCCATACTCGAAACCCATCACCGACGTAGCGACCGAGATACCGCGCTGACGCTCGATCTCCATAAAGTCCGAGGTTGCGGTCTTCTTGATTTTGTTGCTCTTAACGGCACCTGCAACGTGGATTGCACCGCCGAACAGCAGCAATTTTTCGGTCAGCGTAGTCTTACCCGCGTCGGGGTGGCTGATGATGGCGAATGTACGCCTGCGTGTGATCTCTTCTTGTAAGGTCATATTTTGTCTGTATCAATTCTTTTTTCAGGCCGCAAAGATACGCATAAATTATCGAATCTCGCCGACCAAGCGAAAATATTATAAAATAGGCATTCGTGCCCAATCCATCTGCGCTACTTTACATCAAAAAGAGCAGAATCAGTTGCACCAAAACAACCTTCGTAAACATCGCCAACGGATAGACTGTCGCGTAAGCTACCGAAGCGTTGTCGCCCTCGATGGTGTCGTTGGCGTAGTTCAGCGCCATCGGATTTGCCATACTGCCGCACAACATTCCGCAAACGGTACCGTAGTCCAAGTGCTTAACTCTCAACGAATAAAGAGCCATAATCAGCACGGGAACAATGGTAATAAGGAAGCCGGCTGCGATCCATAGCACACCTTCGGGACGCATCACAGTTTCGAAGAAATGCGCACCTGCATCAAGGCCCAAGCAGGCCAAATAGAGGGCAAGGCCCAGACCACGAAGCATCAAATTTGCGCTTCGGGTGGTATAAGTAATCAAGCCAAATCGGGGCCCGAACGTACCAACTAAAATACCTACAATGATCGGTCCGCCCGCCAAGCCCAGGCGCACGGGAGCCGAAATACCAGGCATCGACAGAGGCACAGCACCTAACGCAAGACCCAAAATCAAGCCGATGAAGATCGACATCAGGTTGGGTTCGCTCAACTCCTTCGAGGCATTGCCGAGCTTCTTCTCGACACGCTCAATCGACGGCTCCTCGCCCACAACCATCACACGATCACCGAGTTGAAGCACCAGATCGGGCGTAGCCAGCAGGGGTACGCCACTGCGATAGATGCGCGAAATGTTGATGCCGTAGCTATTGCGCAGGCGCAACGAGCCGAGGCGTTTGCCGTTGATTTCGGGGCGTGTGATGAGGATACTGCGCGAGAGCAGTTGGCGGTCGATCTTGTTCCAATCCACATCGCTGCGATTCCAATCGGTCTGCTCACGTTCGCCAAACAGCACTGTCAGCACCTCGGCATCGCGCTCGGAGGTAGTAACCAGCAGTCGGTCGCCGAGTTCGATCGTGGTCTTGCCATCGGGTACCGAAACGCGACCCTCGCGCCACACACGCGAAATGACAAACTGGATATTGCTCAACTCGGCTACCTTCGCAAGCGTCTTGCCCGCAATTGCCTTATTACTAACCACAAACGTAGCGATGTAAGTCGTATTGACGTGCTCGGCATCGGGTGCGGCAAAATCACTCTGACGAGCAAAAAACTTGCGAACAATGATGATCGCCAAGATCACACCCACAACACCCAACGGGTAGGTAACAGCGCAACTCAACGCCGCGCCACTTGCCGAAACGCCCAACTGCGAAAGGGTCTGCTGCGCTGCACCGAGAGCCGGGGTATTGGTCGTTGCACCGCACAGAATACCCATCATGTCCGATAGCGGAATTGTGGTTATGTAGGTCATACCGACGGCCATTGCCGTACCGATCAGAGCCACACCCAAACCCAACAGATTCAGGCGAATACCGCCACTGCGGAAGGCACTGAAAAAGCCCGGACCAACCTGCAAACCAAGCTCATAGACAAAGATAATAAGTCCGAAATTTTGCGCAAATGTGAGCATCTGCGGATCAATCTTCAGACCGATGTGGCCCGCAAGAATACCCGCAAAAAAGACAAATGTAACACCCAGCGAGATGCCCTTGACGCGCACGCGACCAAGCATCAATCCCACCGCGCAGATGGTCGAAATCACAACCACTGCCTGCAACGGCGACGGGGTGAGATACAGGGTTTCAAACCAGTCCATAATATTAATAATTCACAATTAATCCTGCTACGCAGGCTTTTCCTCCTTTGCTAACGCTTATTTGTTTGCAGGACTGAAAAACAAAATTCGCTCAAATGGCGTGCGCACACTCGCGGGCTGGGGCGGTCGCCCGAAGGGCGAGCCCGCGAGTGTGTGTCAAAATCGAAGATTTTGCCAAATAAGTTTGAATTCTGCGTATTATTTAAGTTCCATCTCGTCGAGCAGATAGCCTGCACCGCCGATACGATCGATAACGAACAGCACGTAGCGAATATCTACGGCGATGTTGCGGCAGATTTCGGGATCGAACTCGATGTCGCTCATCGTCGAGAGCCACGTGCGGTCGAAGTTGATACCGATCAGCTCGCCACGACCATTCAGCACGGGCGAACCCGAGTTACCACCTGTGGTGTGGTTCGAGGCGATGAAGCATACGGGAACGGTGTAGCGACCGTCCATCTCGATACCCCAACGACCGTAATCCTTCGCTGCGTAGATATCGCGCAGAGCCTGCGGAATGTCATAATCATAGATCGCAGGATCGTCTTTCTCGATGATACCGTCGAGCGTAGTATAGTGCTTGTGATAAACCGCATCGGCATAGCGATAGCCGCCTACCTTACCGTAAGCAACTCGCAATGTGAGATTTGCATCGGGGAAGAAGGCCATCTTCTTATCATATTCCATAAGCGCACGCATATAGGGAGCGTAGTACTGCGCAATCGACGGCGCGTCGCTCATATTGCGGTAGCGAGTCTGCGAGAAGTTGCCACACTTGATCAGCTCGGTTACAAACTTGTTCATCGGGTCGTTCTCCATAATCGAAGGCATGTGTGCAGGATCCGATGCCAACGCCGCAAACTTTTCGGGCGTAGTGAGCTGGCTCTCGTCGAAAAGGTAATCGACAAAGTGGTCAGTCGAGGCGAAACGAGCCATCTCGCTCTTCACCGACTCGGGGATATATTGCGGATCGATATCCTCGACAAAGGCCGCAACCAACTTCTTGGCCACCTCGCGGTCGATATCGGCAACGTAGTTCTTATAGAATGCCGCCACCGACTTGTCGTCGGGTGCGGGCTTGCGCTGGGCTACCATACGGGTCAGCTGTGCCAACTCGATCGCCGAAATCGACTCGGCAAAGTACTCGGCACGCCAATAGGGATCGCGCAGCTCGTCGTAAGCCGCATACATCTTGTCGAGCAAGTCAGCATATTCGGGTTTGTTCGCTGCCCAAGCGGCAAATTTCTGCTCGTAGGCACGCTTCTTCTCAACCGTTCCAAGACGCTCCAAACCAAGCACTTCACCCTGCCACTTCTTCCACGCATTGGCAATATTGGCGTGCTTTGCAGCGTACTGGATACGCACCTTCGGATCAGCCTCCTGTGCCTTCGAAATCACATCCAAACGCAGTGTGCGAAGCTTGATCTTCATCGGATCCGACAGACGCTCAACATAGTCCGCAGCCGACGAAATGACATATCGCTGGGTGTTGCCCGGGAAACCGTAGATCATCGTGAAATCGCCCTCCTCGACACCCTTGGTCGAGATCTTGAAGTGGCGACGAGGCTTGTAGGGAACATTCTCACGCGAATAGTCAGCAGGCTTGTTATCCTTGCCTGCATAGACGCGGAAAACCGAGAAATCGCCCGTGTGGCGCGGCCAGATCCAGTTATCGGTATCGCCACCAAATTTGCCGATCGACGAGGGAGGTGCTCCTACCAAACGAACATCGGTAAATTTCTCATAGACAAACAGAAAGTACTGATTAGCGTAGTACAGCGACTCGACCGAAGTCGAATAGCGACCATCCTCCGAAGCCTCCTTTTTGATTGCATCGATATTCTTTCGCAGCTGCTCCTCGCCACCAGCCTTCACGCGCTCGGTAACATCCTCCATACGCACCAAAATCGCAACATAGAGGTTCGGATTGGGCAGCTCCTGCTCGCGCGACATCGCCCAGAAACCATTGGTCAGATAGTCGTGCTCAACGCTACTATGGCTCTGGATCGCACCATAACCGCAGTGGTGATTTGTGAGCAGCAGACCCTCCGACGAGATCAACTCGCCCGTGCAACCACCATTGAACAAAACAACGGCATCCTTCATCGAGGCGCGATTGATGCTATAAACATCTTCGGCCGTCAGGCGGAAGCCCTTCGAACGCATATCCTTAATGCGCTGACCAACAAGGCTCGGAAGCCACATACCCTCGTCTGCCGCCGCCGAAAGAACGAACAGCACAGCAAAAAGAGTTGAGAAAAATTTCTTCATAGTTTGAAAGTATTTATTTGTTATTCAATTCGTTATAGTTATTTAACAAACTCCGCCAACGCCGCATAGACTCGCTGTACGGGCAGGCCCATCACGTTGTAGAACGAGCCGTCGATGCGCTCGATACCCACGTAACCGATCCACTCCTGAATGCCGTAGCTACCCGCCTTGTCCATCGGGCGGAAACGCTCGACGTAGTAGTCAATCTCCTCATCTGTCAATGCTCGGAAATAGACATCGCTCTGCACCGCAAAACTCTCCGTGCGATCGCACGAACGGAGCGTTACGCCCGTGGTAACGCGGTGCGCACGACCCGATAATTGGCGGAGCATTGCGTGCGCTTCGGCTTCGTCGGCAGGCTTGCCAAGTATCTCGTTATCAATGATTACCACCGTATCGGCCGTAAGCAGAATATCGTTTTCGGCAAGCTCCGAAGGGTAGCCCTCACTCTTCAAGCGCGACAGATAAACAGGCACCTCATCGGCCTCCATCGTCGCAGGAAAGAGCTCCTCAACCTCGTATCGTTCGGCCAACTCGTACTCCAATCCGCAGTCGCTCAACAGCTGTCGGCGGCGAGGCGATTGAGAGGCCAGAATCAGGCGGTATTTTTTCAATGTATCGTGCAGTAACATAGTCGTTTAACGAATATCAAAGTTCAACAATTCGTGGCCTTCGAGCGTAGCCGTCAGTTCGTCGCCCTCCTTCACTTCACCCACGCCGACGGGAGTGCCCGTATAGATCAAATCGCCGATCTTCAAAGTTACAAACTGCGAAATGTAGCTAATCAGGCGATCAACCGTAAAGATCATCTGCGACGTGCAGGCCTTCTGGCGCACCTCGCCGTTGAGCGTCATCTCGAAATGGAGATTCTGCACATCGCCACCCAGCTCCGAGAGCTTCACAAATTCGGGAGAGATGGCCGCCGAATGGTCGAAAGCCTTTGCAACCTCCCACGGCTCACCTGCCGCAGCCGCTGCACGCTGCAGATCGCGCGCCGTGAAGTCGATACCCAGACCCACCTCGTCGTAGTAGCGGTGGGCAAAACGCTCGGCAATGCACTTGCCAACGCGATTGATGCGCACCACCAGCTCCGTTTCGTAGTGCACCTCGCGGCTGAACGAGGGGACATAGAATGGGTCGTTATTACGCAGAAGAGCCGTGTCGGGCTTCATAAAAAAGACCGGCACCGACGGCACCGCGCCCATCTTCAACTCCTCGACGTGCTCGACATAGTTGCGTGCTATGCAAAAGATTTTCATCGTTTAGTCATTCTTTTTTCTTTCCATTATCTGCGGCTGGGAGGGGTCGGTCTTTGGCCGAGCCGCAGATAATGACAAAATCCCAAGGGATTTTGCATTGTTATATTTTATTGTTTTTCAATTCCTTAACCATCTCTGCGGCAAATCGTTCGCTTGCACCCGCGCCGCCGATCAATGCACCAAGCTGATCGAAATCCGAGAGCATCTTCGCGCGTTTCTCGCCTCCGCTGACGATCGCTCGCAACTCGCGCTCGGCCTCTGCCAAATCCAACTTCGCACAGACCATTTCGCGCACCGCCTCGCGGCCCAAGTTGATATTCACCAACGAAACAAACGGAATTTTCAACACGTAGGGACGCAACACCTCGTAGAGTTTAGGCACGTGATAGACAACCATTTCGGGGATTCGCATCAGTGCCGTTTCGAGCGTTGCCGTGCCCGACGTAACCACCGCCGCCTCGGCAACCGCGAGCGTCTGCTGGGTCTGATCGCACACATAGCGCAGGTCCGACGCCTGATTTCCATCCGCCATATAGCCATAATAGAAACGCTTGTCGATCCACGGCACAGCTGTTACAACAAACTGATATTCAGGCATTCGTTTCGACAAAGCAACCATATCGGGCAGATTTGCGCGGATCTCGCTCACACGGCTGCCCGCCAGCAGGGCGATGATCGGGCGTTTGTCCAAATTGTTGCGGCGAATGAACTCCTCGCGGGTAATCAACTGCTCGCGGCGAGCAACGATATCATCGACCAGCGGGTTGCCACAGAAGGTCGGCTCGATACCCTTCGCGCGGAAATACTCCGTCTCGAACGGGAAGATCGTGAAGAGTCGATCGACATAGCGGCGCAACTTCTTCACGCGCCACTCCTTCCACGCCCAGACCTTCGGCGCAATGTAGTAGAACGTGCGTAAGCCCCTCTCCTTCGCCCACTTGGCCATCTTCATATTGAAGCCGGGGTAGTCGATCAGAATC
>JAFPAT010000020.1 GCA_017425655.1 Rikenellaceae bacterium
ATTTTTGTGATTACTGCGGTGTCGAACGGCGCAAATCTGACCGATGGTTTGGATGGTCTGGTTACGGGTGTTTCGGCTCCGATTGCGGTTGTGCTGGGTGTATTGGCTTACCTCTCGGGACATATCGTATATGCTGATTATCTGAATATTATGTATATTCCGCATAGCGGCGAGCTGGTTGTCTTTGCGGCGGCATTTGTCGGTGCGTTGATCGGATTTTTGTGGTACAACTCGTTCCCTGCACAGGTGTTTATGGGCGATACGGGCTCGCTGGCAATCGGCGGTATCATCGCGGTCTTTGCACTGTTGATCCGCAAGGAGTTGCTGCTGCCCGTTATGTGCGGTATCTTCCTGGTTGAGGCCCTCTCGGTGATGATCCAGGTGAGCTACTTCAAATATACCAAACGCAAATATGGCGAGGGTCGTCGTGTCTTTTTGATGTCGCCCCTGCACCACCACTACCAGAAGCGCGGTTTCCACGAGGTTAAGATCGTCAGCCGCTTCTGGATTGTGTCGATTCTGCTGGCTGCAGTGGCTCTTGTAACCCTCAAAATCAGATAGTTTGTAAGATGAAACGTAATAAGAAAATCGTTGTGCTGGGCGGCGGTATCAGCGGATACGGCTCGGCAATTTTGGCAAAGAAACTCGGTTTTGAAACTCTCCTCTCGGATGCAGGTCGCATTGCCGATCGCTATAAGGCGGCCCTCGATGAGTGGGGCGTGGAGTATGAGGAGGGAGGTCATACGATGGAGCGTATCTTGGCGGCTGACGAGGTTATCAAAAGCCCCGGAATTCCCGAAAAGGCCCCCGTTGTGAAGGCTCTGCGCGAGCAGGGTACGCCGATCATTTCGGAGATCGAGTTCGCAGGTCGCTATAAAGGCAAGGCGCGAACTATCTGTATTACAGGCTCTAACGGCAAGACCACGACCACCTCGCTCATCTATAAGATCTTGTGCGATGCGGGTTATAACGTGGCTCTTGGCGGCAATATCGGCGAGAGCTTTGCCTACTCGGTCGCTACGGGCGAATATGATTGGTACGTGTTGGAGTTGAGTTCGTTCCAGCTTGACGGAATGTACGATTTCCGCGCCGATGTGGCTGTGCTGATGAATATCACGCCCGACCATCTGGACCGATACGACTACTGCTTCCAAAACTATATCGACTCGAAAATGCGTATCGCGCAGAACCAACATTCGCGCTGCGCGTTCATCTATTCGGGTGATGATCAGGTGATTGCGGAGCAGCTGCCCAAATATGACCTGCGTATGCGCCAATTGCCTTTTGCGGCGAAATCGGCTGTTGCAAGTGGTGCGGGCGATGCCTTCCTCGATGGCGACGGAGTCTTTACGGCGACCGTTGGCAAGCGTTCGGTTGAGATCGATACGGCGAAGATGCAGATCAAGGGTCTGCACAACGCTTACGACGCTATGGCGGCCTCGTTGGCAGCTCTGGCGGCGGGTGTCGAGCCCGAGCAGGTGCGTCGTTCGGTTGAGTCGTTTGGCGGCGTAGAACATCGTTTGGAGGTTGTGAAGGAGCAGGATAAAGTGCTGTGGATCAACGACTCGAAAGCCACTAATGTCGATTCGGTTTGGTATGCTTTGGAGAGTATGACCCGTCCGACGGTTTGGATTGCCGGTGGTACGGACAAGGGTAACGACTACGCTCCGCTGATGGATTTTGCTCGTGAGAAGGTGCATACGCTTGTTTGTATGGGTGTTGATAATCAGAAACTTATCGATAGCTTTACGGGTGTTGTTCCCACTATCCGCGACACCCATTCGCTCGATGAGGCGATGACTGCGGCACGTGAGGCTGCACGCGAGGGCGATGTGGTTCTGCTCTCGCCCGCTTGTGCGAGCTTCGACCTATTCCGCAACTATGAGGCGCGTGGCGAGGAGTTCAAGGAGTGGGTAAATCGAAATGTAAAATAGTAAATCGGACCAATTTATAATGTCGAAAACAACTGAAATTCAGGAAGAAACAACCATTTGGGGCAAGCTGTTTGCAGGCGATCGCGTGCTGTGGATAATTCTGGCCGTGATGATGGCTCTTTCGATTTTGGTGGTCTATTCATCGACCGCCAAGATGGTCTATCAGGGTGCATCGAATGACAGCACGTTCTCATATATGTTCAAGCAGGTAGGCGTTTTGTTTTGTAGTTTGTGCATTATTTTCTTGATGATTCGCAAATTGAAGGTCGATACTATCCGCAATTGGGCTTGGATCGTATATATTGCTGCTCTGGGAGCAACGATTGCGGCCTATATCCCCGGTATCGGCGTTGTGATCAATGGCGCACGCCGTTGGCTCGATTTGGGCTTTATAACGATTCAACCTTCTGAATTTCTGCGTGTTGCGACCGTATTGATATTGGCCCGACAACTCGCCTCTCGCCAAAAGAAGATCGAGCGATTCATCCTCCTGCCCTCGCTTCAATTCTGGAATTGGAGCCGTAGCTGGAAACGCGAAAAGCGAATAATCATCGAAAATACGATTCCCGTGCTCGGTCCCGTTGTGTTGGCGTGTGCGGTGATTCTGCCTGCCCACACCTCGTCGGCGGCGATTCTGTTTATCACCTGCGTCTTCATTATGCTCCTTGCGCGTGTGCGTAGGAACGATATTTGGCGCGTGCTGCTGCTTGCAGGTCTGGCTGCAGTGCTGGGTCTGGGCGTGTTGCGAGTAGGTCGTAGCGATACCGCTTCAAGCCGTATGGGTGTGTGGATTGATACGCTCTTCAAGGGTAAGCCTGCCGATATCTACAATTTGAGCGATACGCAACGCGCGTTGGCGGCGATCCACAACGGAAAACTGATGGGCGAGGGCGCAGGTCAGAGTATTATGCGTGTCGAGTTGATCCATCCCGAGTGCGACTACGCCTTTGCATTCATTGTCGAGGAGTATGGTCTGATTGTCGCGGTGTTGGTTATGTTCCTCTATCTTTGGACATTCTTCCGCTGTGCAAGTATCTTTGAACATTGTGGCAAGGCCTTTCCGTCGTTCTTGGTGCTGGGATTGGGAATGATGATTCTGGTGCAGGCGATGATACATATTTTGGTGGTAATCAACTTCTGGCCCGAAACGGGACAGCCACTGCCGATGATTAGCCACGGTGGTTCATCGACACTTTCGGCGGCGTGTGCCTTTGGATTGATCCTCTGTATCAGCCGTCAGATGAAGGAGAACAGCATTAAGAGCCCCTCTTCGGAGTCGCTCTACGAGAAACCCGAAACAGGTCGTCGATAGCGATCGAGTCGAGGGATACCTATATATATTATATAGAGGCGACACGCACCTTTGGGGGCTTGGGGCGGTCGCCGAAGGCGAGCCCCCAAAGGTGGCGGATTCGATAAATCCGCAATGTTTGGATAATGGTGCGATGGCACATCGCGCGCAACAGAGCAGGCAATACGCAATAAATAACAAACAACGCAAATAGGAAACGAATCGATACAATATGAAACGCATAATACTTAGCGGCGGCGGCACAGGCGGCCATATCTATCCTGCGGTAGCCGTAGCCGAGGCCCTGAAACGTCGTTTTGGCGATGAGGTCGAACTGCTCTTCGTGGGCGCAGAGGGCAAAATGGAGATGGAGAAGGTGCCCGCATTGGGATACAATATTGTCGGTCTGCCTACGGCAGGTCTGCAGCGCCGTTTGACCCTCTCGAATCTGGCTCTGCCCTTCAAGGTGGCAAAGAGCATCTCGAAGGCCAAGCGTGTGATCCGCGAATTTAAGGCCGATATCGTTGTCGGCTTTGGTGGCTATGCGAGTGCGCCTGTCTTGTGGGCGGCGCAGCGTATGGGTGTGCCGACACTTATTCAGGAGCAGAACTCCTACGCGGGCGTTACGAATAAGATCCTTTCGCGTCGTGCGCGTAAGATCTGCGTGGCATACGACGGTATGGAGCGCTTCTTCCCTGCGGAGCGTATTGTTATGACAGGCAATCCGTTACGTGGATCGTTCTCGACAGCTACGGGTAGTGCCCGCGCCGAAGGTCTGGCGCATTACGGCCTGACGGATGGGAAACCCGTTGTGTTGGTTGTGGGCGGTAGTCTTGGTACGCGCACACTCAACGAGATGATGAAACGTTGGATCGTTGAGCAGACAGGTGAGCCGAAGGTGCAGGTGATCTGGCAGACGGGTAAGTTCTACGAGCGCGAGATGCAGGAGTTCTTCGCTGCGCACCCGACCGAGGGCGTTTGGCAGGGCGCGTTTATCAACCGTATGGATTTGGCATACGCGGCGGCCGATTTGGTTATTTCGCGCAGTGGTGCCTGCACGGTGTCGGAGCTCTGTTTGGTTGGCAGTGCAACGCTGTTTGTCCCCTCGCCCAACGTGTCCGAGGATCATCAGACCAAGAATGCAATGGCGTTGGTCGAGAAGGGTGCAGCCGAGATTGTGCGCGATGCGGAGGCGGTCGAAAAGGCGATGAAGCGTGCCGAAGAGTTGCTCTCGGATAAGGAGCGTATGGCCTTGTTGCGAAAGAATATTGCGGCTCTCGGAATTGGTGATTCGGCCGATCGTGTGGCGGCGCAAGTGATTGATATTATTGAAAATAAATAATCGAAAGTCGAAGAAACGATGAACGAAAAAAAGATATATTTCGTGGGTATCGGCGGTATCGGAATGAGTGCCCTTGCCCGCTATTTCATGCACGAAGGCTACCGCGTGGGTGGCTACGATCGTACCCCCTCGGCTCTGACCGAGCAACTCGAAAAGGAGGGTGCCTCGATCCATTATGAGGACAGTATCGAGTTGATTGGCGAGGAGTTTCGCAACCCCGCAACGACACGTGTGATCTATACCCCTGCGGTGCCTGCCGACCATTCGGAGTTGTGCTACTTCCGCGAGGGCGGTTTCGAGGTGTTGAAGCGTTCGCAGATGCTTGGTCTGTTGTGCGAAGGCAACTACGTTATGGCGGTTGCGGGAACGCACGGCAAGACCACAACTTCGACCCTCGTGGCGTGGTTGAACCATCGCGCTGCGGGTTGCGGCAAGGCGGTGCTGGGCGGTATCTCGAAGAACTTCGCCAGCAATTTGGTGCTGGGCGAGGGTCGTCGTATGACGGTCGAGGCCGATGAGTTCGATCGCTCGTTCCTGCGTCTTACTCCCGATGTGGCGGTGATCACCTCGGCCGATGCCGACCACCTCGATATCTATGGCACGCACGAGGCTGTGAAGGAGGCCTTCTCGCAGTTCGTCGATCGTATTAACGCAGGCGGTACGCTGATTATCAAGAAGGGTGTTGATGTTGCGATCAACAATCAGAATATCAACGTATTCCGCTACTCGTACGATGAGCCTTGCGACTTCTATGCAACGAACATTTCGACCGACGAAGGCGGCTACTACACCTTAGATCTGCAATGTCCCGACGGGGTGTTGCCCTCATTGCGTTTAGGTATCCCCGGCTGGGTGAATGTCGAGAATGCGGTGGCTGCCGTAGCGATGTTGTGGGCTGCGGCAAAGGCCGAAAATCGCCCGCTTGATATTACCGAACTGCGCGCGGCACTCAACGAATTTTCGGGCGTGAAACGTCGTTTCGAGTTCTATGTCAATACCCCGAAGCAGGTCTATATGGACGATTATGCGCACCATCCGCGCGAGCTGGGTGCCGCGATTTCGTCGGTGCGTGCGATGTTCCCCACACGCCACCTGACAGCACTCTTCCAGCCGCATCTCTACACCCGTACGCGCGACCTCTGCGACGGCTTTGCCGAGGCTCTGTCGATGGCTGATGAGGTGGTGCTGCTGCCGATCTATCCCGCGCGCGAATTGCCTATTGAGGGCGTTACGGCGGAGTTGATTGCCGAGCGTCTGACCGCCCCCTACCGCATTGTCGAGTTGGATGCTCTGGCCGATGAGGTGGCGGCGATGACGACCGATGTGGTGGTAAGTTTCGGTGCAGGAAGCATCGATCGCAAGACTGCCGAATTGGCTGCCGTAGCCGAGGCGAAAAGTCATTAAAAGATTGAACGTATTGGATGAAAAAGATAGGTAAAGTCATATTATTCAGCCTGTTTTGGGTCGTCATCATCGCGGCGATGGTGCTGCTTGGTCGTTACTCTACGCAGCAGCGTCAGGGAAAGATGCTGACGGGACTCGACATCGTGCTTGCCGATAGCTCGGACCACGCGCTTGTCAATGAAAAGACGGTGCGACATTGGCTCTCGAATGCCGCTATTTCAGTCGAAAATGTGCGCGTGGCAGATGCTCCCCTCGGTCAGATCGAGCGGGTGATTCTGACTCACGGTTTCGTGCGTAGCGCGGAGGCCTACCTCACGCCCGAGGGTCGCGTGGTGGTCGAGATCGATCAGCACAACCCCATAATGCGAATGAGGCTTGATGGCGGCTACGACTTCTATATCACCGATCGCAACGAGGTCTTCCGCTCGCCCGAGATGGCGGCGATATATGTCCCAATTGTTACGGGTCGTTTCGCTGTTCCCTTTTCGGCCAACTACGAGGGTGCAGCCGATGTGCAGTTGAACGAGAATTTGAAGGCACTCGATGCACAGATTGATACGTTGTGCGAGGTTGAGAATGAGTTGAGTATCCAATATCGCAACATCCGTCGCCAGCGTAGGAGTTTGAGTGCATCGTCGCTCGACAAGAAACCTTTTGAGAGCGACGAGAGCTACAAAGCGCGCAAAGCTCCGTTCGATAAGATGCGTAAAGATTCGTTGGCACTCTATCTCTATCGAATGCGAGAGCGTCAGAAGATGATCGACCAGACGAGAATCGATGTCGAGCGTGTGAAAAACAAGCAAAAAAATTTGCGAAAAAACTACGAAGATTTCATTAATCTCATTAACTTTGTGAAATTGATCGAAGATGACGACTTCTGGCAGGCCCAGATAGTCGAAATTGTCGTATCCCAATCGCAGAATGGCTCTCTGTTTCTGCGACTTATCCCGCGAGCGGGCTCTCATACGATCATCTTTGGTCGAATCGAGGATGTCGAGGTGAAACTCGACCGCCTTATGCGTTTCTATCGCGAAGGTCTCGATAAGGAGGGGTGGGATCGCTTCCGCACCATCGACGTTCGCTTTGCCGATCGTGTGGTCTGCTCGAAATAGTAGCGACCAACGAGGGGCGGCTTGACAGAGGGGCGACTTGGCAGAGCGCGACTGATGAGGGACGACTTGACGGAGGGCGGCCGATGCGAAGTGGTTTGATAGAGTGGTGGCCTTACGGAGTGCAGAATTACAAAAACACCCGACTAGACCAAACGAATTACGAATAAGAAAAATATATGCTTCAAGTGGAAAAGAAGAATTACATAGTAGCAATTGATCTTGGCTCACAGAATGTTACCGCTGCGGCGGCAACGCGTGGTGCCGATGGCAAAATGGTTGTGGAAGCTGTTGTGCGCAAGCCTTCGGGTGGCGTTGCAGGTGGCGCAATCGAGAATATCGAAATGGCAGTCAAATCGCTCAAAGAGGTTGTTAATGAACTCGGTGAGCAACTCAATATCAGAGTGTTGGAGGCTTATTTCGGTATCTCGGGCGACTTTATCCGTTGCGCGTGCCACAACGATTGGGTCTCGGTAGGCGACCACAACAACGGCGTGAGCCAGAGCGATGTCGATGAACTTTATGCCCGTATGGAGAAGGTGAGCGCACCGACCGACGACGAACTCATTCTGGAGCGTATCCCCCAGAATTTTGTTGTCGATGGCAACAAAGAGGTGGCCAATCCCGTCGGTTCGTTTGGCCAGAGCCTCTCTTCGACATTCAACTTCATTTTGAGTACCAAGACCCCGATCGAACGACTCAAAAAGGCTGCTATTAACCTCGGGATCAGACCTCTCGGTATCTATATCAACCCCCTCGTAACGGCTGAAACTCTGCTTTCGGCAGACGAAAAGGAGGAGGGTGTAGCCGTGATCGATATGGGTAGCAATGTTACCGACGTAACGATCTACTACAACAACGTCATCCGCTACGTGGCTTCGATTCCGATGGGAGCAAATACGATTAACCTCGATATCCGCGCACAGAGCATTCCCGAAAAGGTGGTCGAGAAGATCAAGGTGCGCTTCGGTAGTGCAGTAGCTGCCAATGTCGATGAGGGCGTGATGATCGACTACCGCACCCCCAAGGGCAAGAAGGGTATTCTGCAACGCAACCTGGCAACGGTTATTCAGGCTCGCGTGCAGGATATGGCCGATATGGTTGTCGAGGAGATCAAGTTCGCCGGCTACGAGAAGAGACTTCCCTATGGCATTGTGCTGACCGGTGGTGGAGCAAACCTTGCCGATATCGCCGAGGCATTTACCGAGCAGACCAAGATCGATACCCGTATCGGTGTGCCCGATGTGGTTGTCGATGAGCAGTCGGCCGATTTGGTCGATGGCCCCGAGTTCGCAACGGTTGTAGGTCTGTTGTGGCGAGGTATGGAGTCGGGTGTGGCATGCAATTTCGATCTGCGTCCGCAGGCTCCACGACCTGTGCAGCCAGCACCACAGCCCGTACAGCCGAAGCCCGTAATGCCAACTCCTGCCCCTGTGTCGCAGCCCGTACAGCCCAAGCCCGCACCGGCTCCCGCGCCGGCTCCGCAGCAGCCTGTGCAAACCAAGCCTGCACCACAACCTACTCCTGCGCCCGCTCCCGTGCAGCAGCCCGTTGAGGATGAGCAGTATAACTCGCAGGATCAGTCGCAAGAGCAGTCTGCCGAGCAGTCAAGTGGCAAGAAGGGTGGTCTGCTTGGCAAGCTGAAGGTCCTGATTGATAAGATCGGAACGATGAGCGAACCCGATGATGACATTATCTAACCGATTTGAAAGAAGAAAAAAGATGAATGACGACATACTAAACTCGTTGTGCGCAGAGCGCAGCCAGGCTTCCAAATCGAAGATTATGGTGATCGGTGTCGGAGGCGCAGGCGGTAACGCCGTAAATCATATGTACAGACTCGGC
>JAFPAT010000021.1 GCA_017425655.1 Rikenellaceae bacterium
GTCTTATACGGTGCCGGAAGGTCCGACCACAATCGGTACCATTGCCTTCTCGGAGGCTTCGATGACCAAGATTGTTCTTCCTCAAAGTTTGACGGCGATTGGTCATAATGTATTCCGAGATTGCAAAGAACTGACCGAGGTGCGTATTCCTGCGGGTATTAGGAGTATTGGTTATGGCGCGTTTAATGGTTGTGAGGTTTTAGAGAAGGTATATTGTGCTGCGACCACGCCACCTATTTTGGAGGATGATGTAACGTTTAGCAAAAACTCACCCGCGCGTGTAATCTATGTTCCCGCCGAGTCGGTAGATGCTTATAAGGCAGACGCAAGTTGGAGTAAATATGCATCGGCTATTAAGGGCTATGACTTCTAAATAGAGAAAAATAAATTTATAAAAAGCTGGTGATTCTCGGTCGAGTGTTGGGAATCATCAGCTTTTTTTGTTATATTTGTCAAAATTCTATCCTATTATGAAAAAGATACTCTTACAATTAGCTGTCGTAGCCGTATGTTGCGGTTGCGGTCAGGAGGCTGCAAAGGTGCAAGAACAGGAGCCTGTAGCAGAACCTCAAAAGATCGAAAATCCTATGGTTGATGAAGTGTCGTGGGCTACAACGCCTGTTAAGGATCAGGCTCGCACGGGTACTTGCTGGGCTTATGGCGGTGTGTCGATGCTCGAAAGTGAAGTGATGCGTCGTGGTGGCGAGGAACTGAATCTCTCGGAGATGTGGGTGGCTCGCAATGCTTGGAAAGAGAAGGCTGTAAAGTATGTTCGTCTGAATGGCCGTATGAACCTCTGGCAGGGCGGTGAGTTGCATGATGTACTCTACATTGTAGATCGCTACGGTATTGTGCCGCAGGAGGTTTATGAGGGTAATTCGTCTGACGGTCAATACGATCATCGTGAGCTGTGCAATGCAATGGTTGATTGTGCAAAGAAGATCGTCGAGGAGAAGGCCTATAAGAATGACGGCTGGCAGGATGAGTTCGATAAGATTTTGGACGAGTATTTGGGCGTGCGCCCCGAAACATTCGAGGTTGATGGTGTTGAATATACCCCGAAGAGCTATGCCGAGAAGTTGGGCCTGTCGGGCGATGATTTTGTCTATTTGACCTCGTTTGCTCATCACCCCTACTACAAGGAGTTCTCGATCGAGATTCCCGATAACTGGTTAGGCGAAAAGTCGATTAATCTGCCGTTAGACGAGCTGCTGTCGGTGATGTATGCCGCTGTAGAGAATGGTTATACTATCGGTCTTGGCTCGGATATTTCGGAGGCAAGTTATAGTGGCGGTATCTGTGTTCTTCCTACTGATGAGAACTACGAGAAGGGTACTATCCCCGCCGAGGAGATCGTCGTTGATGAGGCTCTGCGCTTGAAGTGGTTTGACGATCGCACAACGGTTGATGACCATATTATGCATATCGTCGGTATCTCTTGCGATCCGCAGGGTAATCGCTATTTCAAGGTGAAGGATTCGGGTGGTGTATCGCGCAACTTCGATGGCTACTGCTACATTTCGGAGAGCTTTATGCGCGGTAAGGTGATCGAGATCGCGGTTAATCGCGCTGCGATAGATCCCGCTTTGCTTGCTCGATGCGAGTAATAATGCCCTCTACGTCGCGAGGATCGCACCAAATAACCTGCTCATCGCGACG
This sequence comes from Rikenellaceae bacterium, assembly GCA_017425655.1. GTDB lineage: Bacteria > Bacteroidota > Bacteroidia > Bacteroidales > Rikenellaceae > Alistipes. The sequence goes on from JAFPAT010000021.1 coordinate 1,660, forward strand.
AAACCAAGTTAATTGACGCTTGGCATAACGGCGCGAATTGCGTTTGATTAGTTCGACTGCTTCGTCGCGGCTGCAAAGGCCGTCGAAGTAGTCGAACATCTCTTTATACCCTACTGTCTGCAGTGAATTGAGATCCCGATAAGGATATAATGCACGAGCCTCGGCCTCCAAACCGTCAGCCATCATCTGATCAACACGGCGGTCAATGCGGTCATAAAGTTCGGCTCGATCCATCTCTGTTCCGATCTTAATAATATCGAAATTGCGCGAACGTTTTTCGCCTGTGCGGAATTCCGAGAAGGTGCGCCCACTTGCCAAGCAGACCTCCAAAGCGCGTTGTACACGGGCCGGATTGTGTCGATCGACTTCGGCTGCATAGGTGGGGTCAAGCCTTTCTAATTCGGCAAACAAATCATCGACGCCTTTTTCGCGCAGACGTTGTGAAAGTTGTTCGCGCAGCTCCTCCGAAGCTTGCGGAATATCATCAATACCCTCGCATAAAGCCTTGACATATAGACCCGCACCGCCAACGGCAACAACTGTGCGATGTCCTTCGGCAAATAGCTCGTTGAGCTTTGCCAATGCCTCCTGCTCATATTTGCCGCAGGTGTATTGCTCGCGAATGTCGTGTGAGGCGATGAAGTAGTGAGTCGCCGCAGCAAGCTCATCGGGCGTAGGTTGCGCCGTTCCGATAGCCATGCCACGAAATATCTGTCGTGCGTCGGTCGAAATGATTGGCGCATTAAAATAATTAGCCAGACGGATGCTCAATGCAGTTTTGCCGGAGCCCGTCGGACCAACGATGACGATTAGAAGAGGTCGCGCGTTAGAACTCATCGTCGTAGTTGTCGTCGCCTTCGAAATCGCAGAAATCGCCCATCATCTCGTCGAAAGCCGAGCCTTCCGACTCGCTTGCCGACGGATCGTATTGATCGGGTGCAGGCTCCTCTGCGAGAGTTACGCGTGGGTATTCTGCGCCACTCTTTGGTTCTCCCGTTCCGATTAATTCGAGGTAATAGGCGCGATCACCGAACATATCGAACTGATAGATGAGTCGATCGCGGTTGTGGTGCATCAACTGCCCCAATACTACGCTTGCCATAGGTACGGGAGCCTCTTCTCCCATTCCACCCATATCGCCCATATCTTCGAGGGTAAATTCGCGAAGTTTATTCCAGCGGTCATCAGCCGTAAAGAAAGAGGTCATAGCGGGATCATATTCGAGATCTTCTCGAATAAAATTCTCGAAATCGGCAAGCGACATATCATACATCACCTCATAATCTCTGACAAAGCGATCATTCTCATCGCTCAGCATTCTGAATTTGAAAGCCATCGACATAATTAATAGTCCGAATTTAGTTAGTTTCTCTATTGCAAAGATAGTGAAAAAGTCGTTTTTGTCAAGCGTTTGAACTACATAGAGTAGTTTTATGCGAGATTTTTAAGCCACTCCATCACATCTTCAGCATCGGGATAGTCGGTGAGCGATGGATGTTGGGTGGTGCCGATTGCTGTGGTGCGTCGTAGTGGGGCGCAGTCGAGAGAATATTTGTCGATGAAGGCGCGCGCGCCACACGAAATGCATTGTATCTCGTGGTCGTGCTGTGCAAGCCATTCGACCACCTCCGAGAGTTCTTTATATTTTGCGATGTTTATCTGGCTGATAGCGGTCGGCAATGCACACTCTTCGATTAGCAATGAGTGGCCAAGGTCGGTGTGTGCTACCCCACTCATCTTCATCAATGCGTTGTGCTGTCGATAGTTATTCAAATATCCAGGGTTGTGTCCATTACGTTGTTGCAGGGCATGCGCAAGTGGCGTTAAATCATAATCGTTAGGTACGAATATCAATGAAACATTGCGACATCCGAGGCCTGAATACATATATATATCATCGCACAAGTTGCTCAATTCCTCTCGACTCTCCTCGCCCGTAAGAATTGCAACCGACGAGCGACTTCCGCGTAACAAAAGTGGTAATTGCCCATACTCCGCGCGGAAATGGCGTACAGCATTATCGCTGCCTGTTGCAATTACGGCATCGGGTGCAATATGTCCGTCGAATATCTCTACGGCTGTTTGTGAATCAATCTCAAGTAATTGGTCGATAACATATTGCATTAATGCATAGTCTTTACTTGACGGCTTTACAAGACAACGATTACCGCTTGCAATCACGCAAAGCAGGTCGAAGAATCCGACCAGCGGAATGTTGCCCGCCATTACAACCAGAACCTTTCGTGGGGAGTTTGTCGGTAACGATTGATATCGGTCAAGCCATCCGCGCAATTTCATCTCGTTGAGCATTTCCACTCGCAGAGCATTAATCGCTTGTCGGATCTCATTTTCCGAAAACCAGCTATTGTCGGCCAATGCTTTGGAAATCGCTTGACGCGAAGGATCGTCATTGCCAAAGTCGGCAAATCGCTCTCCTAATGAGGTGAAAAGATGTATAATTTGCTCTTTGTTCATTGTCTTATATTTGGTTGTAAATACAAAGATACGAAATATTAATTGAATTCTGTTGTTGGTGCGTTTTTTGATTGCCCTTTTTGCGGGATTCGAAAAAATCGTTATCTTTGTGCCACAAATAACATCAGTAACGATGCTCGTTCGAGTATCTGTAATCAATCCACCTCATAAATTTGAAATCTAATTATTCTTACAATATGCAAGAGATAGATGCATTAAAAGCTAAAAGTCTGGCAGAGTTGCGACAGATTGGCAAGGCTTTGGGTATCAC
>JAFPAT010000022.1 GCA_017425655.1 Rikenellaceae bacterium
CAATGATGGGGTTTTGATCGCTTATGCAGCAGCTTCAGGCACGGAGTATACCATTCCCAATAGCGCAACAAGCATTGGAAATGAGGCATTCGCAGAATACTGGAAACTAACCGCAATTACTATTCCCAATAGCGTAACAAGCATTGGAAATAGGTCATTCTATAATTGCAGTAACCTAACCGAAATCACTATCCCCAATAGCGTAACAAGTGTTGGAAATGGTGCATTCGCTAATTGCAGAAGCCTACAAAAATTTTATGGCAAATTTGCAGAGGATAATGGTCGTTGTTTGATCAATGATGGGGTCTTGATTGCTTATGCAGCAGCTTCAGGCACGGAGTATACCATTCCCAATAGCGCAACAAGCATTGGAAATGATGCATTCAATTGTTGTGATAGACTAACCGAAATTACTATTCCCAATAGCGTAATAAACATTGGAGGGGGTGCATTTTCTAGTTGCAGTAGCCTAACGGAAATTACCATTCCCAATAGTGTAACAAGCATTGGTATCCAGGCATTTTCTAGTTGCAGTAGCCTACAAAATATTATCTGCGAGAGTATAACACCTCCAGTGGGTAATGCCTATATGTTCGATATTATTCACTCTTCAGCGAAAATCTACGTGCCTGCTGGCTCGGGCGCTACTTACAAAGCGGCATCAGGTTGGAGCGACTACGCCGATTTAATCGTGGAGATGAGCATCCCAAATAATAATGAAATTTTATATACCACAACAGATGGTGAGATTGCCAAACTTTATAAACAAGATGCATTTGATGTAGAGGTTGTTTCGAATACATACGAAAATGGAGTCGGCAAAATAGTCTGCAATGCGGATATTACAGAAATCATCTATTATGCTTTTAGGGGCTGTGAGAACCTTCAGACTATTACTTTCCCAGCTTCTGTGGCTAAAATAGGCCAATATGCAATATATAGTTGTCCTAATTTGACGGCTATTTATTGTAAAGCAACCACTCCGCCTGCTATCTATTATCAGTATGCACAAATAGGTTCATTCCCATTTCAGCCGGGAATGAAAATATATGTTCCAAGGGAGGCTATTGATGCTTATACACAGTACTCACCAGATAGATGGGCCGAGATGAGTTATGATCCATTTAATTGGTCGCAGTATCAATCTTACCTTGAACCCTATGATTTTTAACTCAATGGTTCTCGCCTAAATATAGAAGGCGGCAGCTACGTTTAGGTGGCTGCCGCTTTTTTTGAGGATTGATAGGGATGAACTGCCTCAAAATGAATATTGAGGGAGCACGAGAGTATTTATCCGGCAAATTCGTGGCGGAGGTTGTGGCAGGCGTTGGGGAAATCGCTTTACGGTAGTAATAGAGGCTGTAAGGGTAAGGAGTTCAAGTTAGTCAATGAGCGGTAGCCTAACATGGGTCATGGTTATCACGGATAACAGCCGCAAGTGCCACGCGGGTAGGATGAAACTTTGACGCCACCACAAGTGTAACGCCTTCAAGAAGGGCAGCTTGTATGGCTTGCAACTTTGAAGTAACTGGCGTAACTTCCGATTTTGCAACGCATAGATCGCGCAAAGTGTGCGCCAATGTAGGATTTTCAGATATATTTCTTATCTTTGTAGCTATGAGACGATTTATTGCACTAACATTTGCCCTCTGCATTGCAACGTTTGCAGCAGCAGAAGGAATAAAAGCTCCAAAGATTATCGCAGGCCCATATATTCAGGCCTGCTCACAGAGTGAGTTTACAGTGGTTTGGCAGACCGACTGCGACGCCGTAAGTTGGGTAGAGGTTGCACCTGATGACGGCACACACTTCTACAACACCGCCCGAGAGCAGTTTTTCCACACCGTTCACGGCCGTAGGGTTGTGGGTCGTTGGCATAAGGTTAAGGTTACAGGCCTTGATGCCGGCACGCCATATCGATACAGAGTGCTCAACAAAGCTGTATTTCTCAACCCCAAGAATGATCGCCTATACTACAGCGAGGGAAAGGGTAGCGACGTCTACCGCCGCAAGCCATACCTTATGCGAACATTGAACGATAAGGCTCAAACCGTACGCTTTGCTATGGGCAACGATTTCCACGACAAGCCTGAGGTGCTTGAGCAGCTATTCTCAAAGGAGATTATCACACCTCAAAATTACGACTTTGTCCTCTACAATGGTGATATGGTCAGTATATTGGCAAGCGAGGAGCAACTCGTTCAGAGCGTTATTGCTCCATCTGTGGCTCAATTTGCAACGCAAGTACCTTTATATGTAGCGCGTGGAAATCACGAGACTCGCGGAGAGCACGCTGTGGCCTTCTACGACTACTTCCCAACATCTACGGGGCAGCCATACTACACTATTAGCCACGGTGATGTGTTCTTTATCGTTCTTGATGGTGGCGAGGATAAACCCGACAATGACATTGAGTATTATGACCTTGTACGCTTTGACAACTATCGCCAGCAGGAGGCAGAGTGGCTCAAGGATGTTGTTAATAGCCCAGAGTGCAAAAATGCGCGAGCAAGGGTCGTAATAATCCACATTCCACCAAGTAGCAGCGGCTGGCACGGCGAGGCAGAGATTGCGCGCCTCTTTATTCCGATACTCAACAGCGCAAATATCGACCTAATGCTATGCGGACATATCCACGAGTATCGTTTCAGTGAGGCTGGCGATGCTATCTGTGGCAGTAACTTCCCAATAGTCTGCAATCCAAACCGCGCACGAATGGATGTAGAGGTTGGTACAGATAAGATTGTCTACAAAATAACCAATGCCAACGCGGAAGAGATAACTAACGAAATATCAATAAAATAATAGCAATAAAACGACTAATTCTAACACTTGCACGCCCAATGCGGTGGTTTTTGGTTGGGGCCGAAAACCGCTTGCCTGCCTCAAAATGAATATAAAATAAAGGAGGCCGATTGACCTCCTTATATTTTTTTGTTCTTTTGTGATTCCGGCGGGATTCGAACCCACGACCCACAGCTTAGAAGGCTGTTGCTCTATCCAACTGAGCTACGGAACCATCGACATCGCGTACCTTTCGGTCGCAAAATGCTCCGCAAAGGTAATCAAAAATTGATAATTAACAATCCATTCGCCGAAAATTCTCATTTTCGGGCGGTTTAGAGGGGTTGTTTGCGGGAAAAGAGGAGCGAAATTCCCGAAAAAGGCCTTTTTGTAATCGAGATATGTTGGTTTTCGCAACGAGTGGTGGCGCGTAAGTTTGTATAATTGTGAATTTTGAGTAACTTTGTGTAATTCAAATGGACAAATTTATGAAAGAAGCCGGTTATGTGTATATCTTGACCAATCCGAGTTTCAAGGAGGATTGGGTTAAAATTGGCAAAAGTTCTCGCCCTGTGGATATTCGCTCGAAGGAGTTGGATAATACTGCCGTGCCCTTGCCGTTTGAGATTTACGCCACGCTGAAAACTACTAAATACAATCAAGTAGAGCGCCAACTACATCGAATGATTGACCGTTTGACCAATTTGCGTATTCGCCAAAATCGTGAGTTTTTTAATGTCGCTCCCGATCAAGCTTTGGAACTTTTGAAAGATTGCGCGATGACATTAGATGACGCTGAAATTGAAGAATATGAGAATAATTTGCCGATTGATTTTGTTGCAAACAAAATAAAATCAAGTGAAAAGGTAAATGTTACCGCAAATTCTGATACTACTCAGTTATACCTTAAATTTTGGGACGAGTTTGTACGAAACTCAGCTCTCTATACGGATTTTGTTAAGGCGTTTAATTTGAGAAAGCCGTTTCCGCAACATTGGTATGATCTCGCAATTGGAACATCGGCTTGCCATATTTGCCTATCCGTAAGTAGGCAAAAGAGGCGACTAACTGCTGGGTTGTATGTGTCTAATAATATCCAATTTTATAATCACTTGATTGAATATAAAACAAATATCGAGCAAGACTTGGGGCGTGAATTAGAATTAAGAGAAGAGGGAAAGAAGGATAGGCGATTGCTTATTACGAGAGCCTTTGATATTGATAATTCTGATAAGGAAAATTGGGTTACAGCTTTTGAGTGGTTGTATGACCAAAGTATTAAACTCCGCGAGATTGTAAATAAATATGGGAAATAAGAAAGACCGTCCGTAGGGGCGGTTTTTTTATTTATTGGGAGGTGGAGTAGGTGTGTTTGCGCACGAATTTGGTCATCTTCGAGGAATTTACTATCTTCGCCATAACTTTGCAAGGGGTTTGCAAACGTGAATTTAACAAAATCGAATGATGGACTTCAAATATTCGCTCAATGATCGCCCGCGCGCGGTAGCAATGGTAATGTATGCGTTGCAGTGGCTACTGATAGCTGTGCCGGTGGTGCTGACAAGTGCTTTCATCGCTCGTTTGCAGTACGATACGCTGGCCGAGCAGACGCTCTATACTCAAAAACTCTTTGCCGTGATGGGACTGACGATGATCGTGCAATCGTTGTGGGGACATCGTCTGCCGTTGGTCGCGGGGCCCGCGGCGGTATTGCTGGTCGGTGTGATGGCGGCGATGGATGCCTCGCCTGCGGTGATCTATACCTCGATGGCCGTTGGCGGAGGAGTGGTTGCGCTGTTGGCAGCTACTGGCTGGATCAAAAAAATACAACCGCTCTTCACCCCTCGTATTTCGATAGTTATGATGGCGTTGATCGCTTTTACGATCGTGCCCGTGTTTTTGCGCCTGATTTTTGCTGATGCGAACCACTATGTGCTCTCGTTTGCGATGGCGGTAGTGCTGTCGATCGCTATGGCGGTGGCGAATAATTGTCTGCGCGGTATGTGGAAATCGGTAATGGTACTACTTGCGTTGATTGTCGGCACGGCAGTCTATTGCGCTGTGGCGGGTCTGCCTTCGCTGGAGGGCGCTACCGCTGTGAGTGAAGGGTCGATATTCCTTGCTCCGAAGTTTGACGTGGGTGTGATAGTAGCGTTTTTGATATGCTATGTGGCATTGCTGATCAATGAGTTGGGATCGGTTCAGTCGGTGGCGGCATACGTTGAGGCTGATGATGTTCCGAAGCGTTCGACACGCGGTGTGGCGATGACGGGTGTGATGAATGTCGTGGCGGGATTATTGGGCGTGCTCGGCCCTGTGGATTATACGTTGAGTCCCGGTGTGATTGCCGCGACGGGGTGTGCTTCGCGCTATCCGTTGGTGCTGACGGGCGTGGGATTGGTGATTTGTGCGCTGTTCCCGCAGTTGGTGGCAGTGTTGGCGGCAATTCCCTCGCCTGTGATGGGTGTGGTGCTGCTCTATTTGATGGCGGCACAAGTGGCGGCATCGTTCCAGATGAGTGGTACGGCGACGGCGGCAAAGGATTTCAACGGAGCACTGACGATCGGCCTGCCGATTATGCTCTCTCTTGTAATCTCATTTATGCCTGCGGAGGTAACGGCAATAATACCGTCTTTCCTGCGACCGATTTTGGGTAATGGATTTGTGATGGGAGTGATCGTAGTATTGCTGCTCGAACACGTCATATTTCGTCCGCGCCGCAACTCCAACCGCCCTACAACCGACAAGGAGTAGTAGGGGAGAGGTGAAAATTATCCTCCTCACGTTGTGGAAGATGTAAATAATTTCATATATTTGTATCTTGAATAATTGTGGGCGATTGAAATTAAGGAGGCTGTCGCTCATAATTAGTGTATCAAGTGTCGAAGTTTGGGAGAATGATAACTTTGACCGATGAAGAATGAATAGAATATTATGAGAGAGGCGAAGAAATGGATCCAACGCATTGAGTTGGATAAATATTTCAGTTATTGGGTTGTGCTTCTAATCGATATGTTTGTATCGACAGCAAGCACGTTGATCTCATTTTTAGGTATTTCGTATCTTAGTGAGACAATCGTGCCTTCAAGTGTGCTGATTCTTACGGCCGTTGTTTCGATGGGTGCAAGTTTGATGGCATTCTTTTCGATACGTACCTACAAGATCATCATTCGATACTCAACACTAAAAGAGATTAGCCGATTTGTCGTGGCGAGTCTGCTTAAAGGAGGTGTGCTGATTGTCTATCTCTGGATTATGGCATCCATAGTGCCAGATTTTAGAGTACACGGTATCTTCTATATCTGCACAGATATGGTTATGACGTTTGTGTCGTTGGTGGTGCTGCGAGTTATGATGTTGGTTGTTTATGATGCAATTAAGAGTCGCTTTGTTGCAAATCGCCGAGTGAAGAAGATACTTGTTTATGGTGTAGATGATAAGTCGGTTGCATTGATTCTGCGATTGCAGAGCTCTAACCATTATCGAATTATGGGCTGTTTGACCTATGGTGCGAAGTTGCATACTTATCGAGTGGCCGATCATCACGTCTATTATTTTGAGGACGAGGAGGATCTGCAACGAGTAGTGTCGCGCTTGTCGTTAGACGGCATACTCTTCCCGACTAACGATGCCGCACATGTTGAGCGAGACCGATTGATCCGTTATTGCGAAACGTTGGGCATAAAGGTCTTTACCACACCTCCTGTGGATGAGGTTGTTGATGGTAAAATTATGAAACAGACCATTCGAGAGATTAAGATTGAGGACTTGTTGGGTCGAGCCGAGATCAAGATCAATATGACCGAAATCCTTGCGGCATCACACGGCAAGACGGTGCTTGTAACGGGCGCGGCCGGCTCAATTGGTAGTGAGTTGTGCCGACAGATTGCAACATTAGGCATCGAAAAACTGATCCTGTTCGACTCAGCCGAAACTCCGATGCATAATATCCGATTAGAACTCGAAGCTCGCTTCCCGCAACTGAAATTTATCCCCGTAGTGGGAGATGTGCGAGTGCGTCAGCGTGTAGAGATGGTTTTTAGAGTGTATAATCCTACGGTGGTATTCCACGCTGCGGCTTATAAGCACGTGCCTCTGATGGAGGAGAATCCGTGTGAAGCAGTGATGGCAAATGTGTTGGGTACAAGAAATGTCGCCGATTTGGCCGTTAAGTATGGGGCCGAGAAGATGATTATGGTCTCGACCGATAAGGCGGTTAATCCGACCAATATTATGGGGGCATCGAAGCGTCTTGCGGAGATATATATCCAGAGCCTCGGCTTGGCAATTGCAACGGGCAAGGTTGAGGGCGTTACGCGTTTTATAACAACCCGCTTCGGCAATGTTCTTGGCTCGAATGGCTCGGTGATTCCTCGTTTCCGCGAGCAGATTGAGAAGGGTGGTCCTGTAACGGTTACACACCCTGAGATTATTCGCTACTTTATGACTATCCCCGAAGCCTGTCGCTTGGTTATGGAGGCGGCGACATTGGGCCGCGGTAACGAGATATTTGTCTTCGAGATGGGTCAACCTGTTAAGATTGCCGATTTGGCTCGTCGAATGATTGAACTTGCAGGTTTGAAGGTCGGTGAGGATATTGAGATTGAATATACTGGTCTGCGACCTGGAGAGAAACTCTATGAAGAGGTGCTTTCGACCAAAGAGAATACTCTGCCGACAACAAACGAAAAGATTCATATAGCCAAAGTTCGTCAATATGACTATGATGTAGTGGCAGAGCAGATTACTCAACTTACTGAATATGCAAGTGAGGTTAATATTGCCAAGACGGTACGTCTTATGAAGCGTATAGTACCCGAATATAAGAGCCAAAACTCGCAGTTTGAGCAGTATGATGTCGAGATTGAAGCGGATCGACAGAGTCGTACAGCATAGTGTGGTCGGATTGACAACAAATTAAATAGTAAATCAAACAGATAACTGCATATGAAAATTGCAATCGTAGGTACGGGATATGTCGGTCTGGTGTCGGGCGCATGTTTTGCCGAGATGGGAGCTGATGTTACCTGTGTCGATGTCGATAAACGCAAAATTGAGATGCTCCACAAGGGGCAGATCCCAATCTATGAGCCAGGGCTGGAAGAGCTCGTTGAGAGAAATGTCGCGGATGGTCGTCTGCACTTCTCTACCGATCTGGGTGAGTGCCTTGATCAAGTGAAGATCGTTTTTAGTGCTGTCGGTACGCCG
>JAFPAT010000023.1 GCA_017425655.1 Rikenellaceae bacterium
AGGTTGAAAAAGAGCAAAACTAAAACTTAAATAATTAAACACAGATTTTATGTCTCCGATTTCCGTAATCATTACAGTTCTGGCATATATCGCCGTGCTGTTCTTGGTGGCTTGGTGGTCGGGTCGCAAGGCCGACAACGCAAGCTTCTTCACAGGTGCTCGCAAAACACCGTGGTACATCGCTGCATTTGCTATGGTGGGTGCTGCAATTTCGGGCGTAACATTCATCTCTGTTCCGGGTTCGGTCGCTGCTGACGGTTTCTCGTATATGCAGATGGTGTTGGGCTTCTTTGTAGGTAACTTGATCATTGCATTTGTGCTGATCCCGTTGTTCTACAAGATGAACGTCGTTTCGCTGTATGAGTACCTTGATACTCGTTTTGGCGTTTTGTCGCACAAGACGGGTGCATGGTTCTTCTTTATCAGTAAGATGTTGGGTGCTGCGCTGCGTGCATACGTTGTTTGCGCAGTATTGCAGTTGCTCGTTTTCGACCAGTACAACCTTCCCTTCGTTCTGAATGCTGCAATTATGATGTTGCTCGTATGGCTCTACACTCGTCAGGGCGGTGTGAAGTCGATCGTCTGGACCGATACATTGAAGACCTTCTGCTTGATTGGTAGCGTTGTGTTGTGTATTGTGTTCGTAATGCGCGACCTCGGTCTGTCGTTTGGTGAGATGACTGCACAGGTTGCTGGCCACGACTACTCGAAGATGTTCTTCTTTGATAATGTAAGCGATAGCCGCTACTTCTGGAAGAAGTTCGTTGCAGGTATCTTTATGGTAATCGCAATGACGGGTCTGGATCAGGATATGATGCAGCGCACGTTGAGCTGTAAGGACTATAAGGATTCGCAGAAGAACCTGATTGTATCGATTTTGATGCAGTTGGTTGTGATCTTCTTGTTCCTTGTTCTGGGCGTTCTGTTGTTTATGTTCCTCACTCGTGAGAATGTAGTTGCAGGTGCAGAGAAGTTGTTCCCGATGGTAAATGCAGCAGGCGAGGCTGTAATCAATAAAAGCGACCAGGTATTCTCGTTCGTTGCTGTTAATGGTGGTTTTCCCGCAATCGTTGGTATTCTGTTCGTTTTGGGTCTTATCTCTTCGACCTACTCGGCAGCTGGCTCGGCTATGACCGCTTTGACTACCTCGTTCACTGTTGATATCCTCGAAGGTCAGAAGCGTTATGATGACGCGAAGCTGACAAAGGTTCGTAAGATGGTACACGTAGCAATGGCTGTGATTATGGGTATTGCTATTTTGGTATTCAACAAGTGGGGTAATGATTCGGTAATCAACCTTGTATATAGCGTAGCAAGCTACACTTATGGTCCTATCCTTGGTATGTTTGCTTTTGGCATTATGTGCAAGAAGCAGGTTAATGATAAGTTTATGCCCATTGTGGCGATTATCGCTCCTGTGTTGAGCTTCGTTATTCAGAAGTTTGCTCCCGTATGGTTCAATGGCTACCAGATTGGTTTCGAGTTGTTGATTATTAACGCTGCGATTACCATGCTCGGAATGGCTTTGTTGATCCGTCGTGATAAGAAATAGTAATCGAATATGATTAAACGAGTTCTGGCGACGTTGCTGCTATTTGCGGCAGCGTCGCTTGACGTAAATGCACAAAGCGTTACGTCGAAAAATCGACAGGATATTGCCGACGTACTCAATCGAATTGTGCGCCGCGAAGTGGTTACGGTCAAAGATATTGCGGTTGAACGTACGTCAGTTAATGGCAAACGACTAACGATCTATACTTCGATCGATATGTCTTATTATCCTTTTCGCGAGGATAATATCGAGCCGATCTATGATAGCGTGCGCTCGGTATTGCCCGAGAAGTTTGAGGATTATGAGATTAGCATTGTAACCGATCGACACCATATCGAAGATCTCATTCCGCGTCCGTTGCGTAGTGAGGATGTAGAGCCGAAGGAGCGTTTTACGAATCATTCGGCCCGACCTTTGGTGTCGCGCTTGTCGTCGTTTTCGCAACCTACGAAGGGTTTGGCAGGTCGTCATATCGCAATGTGGCAGAGCCACGGCTATATGTTCGATAATGGCAGTGCCGAGTGGGGTTGGCAGCGTGCGCGTCTGTGGCAGACGGTCGAGGATCTCTATACGCAGAGTTACGTACTGCCTTATTTAGTGCCTATGCTTGAAAATGCGGGCGCAAATGTGATGTTGCCGCGTGAGCGCGATGTGCAGAAGTCAGAGGTAATTGTCGATAATGACATTCGTACGGAATCGGTCTATGACGAATATACGGGCGATCGCACGTGGTACACAGGTGCCAAACGAGGCTTTGCTGCTTGTCGAGAGTATTACACCGAGGGTCAGAACCCTTTTACGGAGGGCACTTATCGCGCTTCGGAGTGTGTCAAGGAGGGGGCGGATGAGAGCCGTATTGTTTGGACTCCCGAAATACCCGAGGAGGGTGAATATGCTGTCTATGTGTCATACAAGAGCGAGCGTAACAGTGCCGATGACGCACTATATACGGTACATCATCTCGGAGGCGAAACGCAATTTTCGGTCAACCAGCAGATGGGTGGTGGTACGTGGATCTATCTTGGTACATTCCGCTTTGCTGCGGGAGTAAATGAGGCTGTGGGCTCGGTGTCGTTGAGCAACCGCTCGACTCATGGTCATCGTCGCGTAGTAACGGCCGATGCGGTGAAGTTTGGTGGAGGTATGGGTAATATTGCGCGTATTCCCGTTGAGAGCAAGCGCAAGCCCGAAATGGAGTATTCGCATGAGGTGAGTGGCGCACCGCGCTTTGCCGAGGGCGCTCGTTATTGGTTGCAGTGGGCCGGTTTCCCCGAAAAGGTATATAACCTGAAAGAGAATGCCGATGACTACCGCGATGACTATATGTCGCGTGCTCATTGGGTCAATTATGTGATGGGTGGCTCGGAGCGTGCAAAGGATAGTGTCGGACTTGCGGTGCCGCTTGATATGGCATTTGCATTTCACTCTGACGCAGGCATTAAGGAGGATTCGATCGTTGGAACATTGGGCATTTTCTATACCCGCGAAAATGGAGGTCGATATGATGGTGGCGCGTCGCGTTATTTGGCGCGTGATCTGACCGATATGGTGCTGACGGATATCTGTAACGATGTGCGCGCATTGCACGCGCCCGAGTGGAGTCGTCGTGGTTTGTGGAATCGTTCTTACTATGAAGCACGAGTGCCGAGTGTGCCGACGATGTTGTTGGAGTTGCTGTCGCACCAGAACTTTAACGATATGCGCTATGGCCTTGATCCGCGATTCCGCTTTACGGTGAGTCGTGCGATATACAAGGGCATTTTGCGTTATCTTTCGTTCCAATACGACCGTCCGTATGTGGTTCAGCCGTTGCCAGTAGAGGCGTTTGCGGCGCAGTTGGTTGATGATGGCGTGCGTTTGTCGTGGCATCCGCAGAACGATGGGCTTGAACCTACTGCAACACCCGATCGCTATATTGTTTATACACGTGTGGGCGATGGCGGTTTCGATAACGGTCGCGTTGTAGAGGATGTAACGTGTGTTTTGCCGTTGCCTATGGATACCATTGTGAGCTATCGTATTACGGCAGTAAATGAGGGCGGTGAGAGCTTCCCGTCGGAAATATTGTCGGTATATCGTTCGTCGGAGTCAAAGGGTACGGTGTTGGTTGTTAATGGCTTTAATCGTGTGAGTGCTCCTATTAGCTACCGAGATGAGGGCACGGCAGGTTTCCTTAATCATATCGACGGTGGCGTTGTTGATCGTCGCGACATCAGCTTTATCGGTGCACAGCGAGGATTCTTCCGCTCGACTACTTACGACAATAACTACGATGAATGTCTTGGCTCATGTTATAGCGACTATGCCTTTGAGGTACTAGCCGGTAATACGTTCGATTTCGCGAAGTTGCACGGAGAATCGATCGTTAAGGCAGGGTATTCGTTCTGCTCGGCATCGGCAGCATCAGTTGAACGTGGTGCGGTGGCGTTGGCGGATTATCCGACCGTCGATTTGATACTTGGTAAGCAACTCTCAACGGTTTTGGGGCAGGATTCAAGCGTAGTTAAGTTCCATACGTTTAGCCCTGCAATGCAGTTGGCGATACGTCATTATACGTCGGTTGGCGGTCGTATTTTTGTGAGTGGTAGCTACGTAGCAACCGACCTTTGGAATAGTCCGGGAGCAACGCCAGAGAAACAGAAATTTGCGCGAGAGGTGTTGCATTATCGCTTGCAGGGTGGTCGTGCTACAACACGCGGAGAGGTGGCTGTAAAACGCTCACCCATAAAGTTATCGAGGACTACCTATCGTTTTAATACCGAACTGAATAATGAGTGCTATGCGGTTGAGTCGCCTGATGCGATTTTGCCTGCTGACAAGCAGTCGTTTGTTGTCATGCAGTATCCCGATTGCGGTCTTTCTGCGGCGGTTGGTTACAAGGACGATTATCGTTCGTTGGTTTTTGGTTTCCCGTTCGAGACAATCACCGATTCTGCGTCGCGCGATCGACTGATGAGTGAAGTACTGACGTTCTTGAATGAATAGAACTGATTCTGATTGTTGATATTTCGCCGTCCGAGCACTCTCGGGCGGCGATGTTTTTTGGGGGAGGAGGGCTTGGGATTACATAGCTGGCGCGACGTGATAGTCCTCGCTGCCGCGGGCATCCTTGCAGAAGAATATCGGTCAGTTGCTTTGCAACTGCCGATTTTTGTTTTTGCGGCTATTGAGAAAGGGTTTCTCATACCCCCAAAAACAAATATCGATCGCAATTTCTTGCGACCGATATTCTTCTGCGGAAAGAGGGGGATTCGAACCCCCGGTACAGTAATCCCGTACGTCAGTTTAGCAAACTGGTGGTTTAAGCCACTCACCCATCTTTCCAAACCG
>JAFPAT010000024.1 GCA_017425655.1 Rikenellaceae bacterium
GATCACTCGCCACCTCTAGCAACCTACCCCCCGACATTGGACGAGTAACCCTTAATTGTCGGTATACGCGGTCTTGCAACCCGTCAGGCGTACGGACCCGCACGTGTCACCACGGCGGCGGTGGGCTCTTACCCCACCTTTTCACCCTTACCTACCGAGCCCACACGTGGGCGGCAGGCGGTTATTCTCTGTTACGCTACTATGACCTCGCGGCCATCTTCCCGTTAAGAAGCACGGCACTCTGCGTTGCCCGGACTTTCCTCCCTCCCCTTGCGGGGACAGCGGTAGAGCCCGCCTCTGCGGCTGCAAAGGTACGCATCAATTCACAATTCGCAATGCACAATTCACAATTATTTTTCTCTGACCCCGCAGTTCGCAATATTTAAGCGACAAAAAATGGAGTTGCGTGCAACAACTCCATCTTTTTATAATATATATAAGGTATCCTTACCAGATCACAACGCGCTCCTCGATGGGCATAAACATTGCGCCGTCCTCGATCAAGAATGCCTTGTAGAAATCCTCGATGTTGCGCAGCGTAGCATTTACGCGGTTCTTACCGAGCGAGTGAACGTCCAACTTGGTCAGACGAGCAATCTCCTCGTCGCGGATGTTCTGTGCCCAGAGCGTCGCGTAAGCCAGATAGAAACGCTGCTCGGCGGTGTAACCGTCAATCGGAGCAGGAGCCTCCTTGCCTTCGAGCGAGTTGCGCAGTGCGGTCATAGCCACGCGCAGACCACCCTGATCGGCAATGTTCTCACCGAGCGACAGACGACCATTTGCGAATACTGCGGGCTGATCATCCTTTGCAGGCAGCACCTCGATAGCGTCGAACTGCTTGATAAGTACCTCGGCACGCTCGTTGAAAGCTGCTGCGTCGGCTGCGGTCCACCAATCGTTCAGGTTGCCGTCCTTGTCGAACTGACGACCCTGATCATCGAAACCGTGAGTCATCTCGTGGCCGATCACAACGCCGATAGCACCGTAGTTCACCGCGTCGTCAGCCTCCGAGTTGTAGAAGGGAGGCTGCAAAATTGCAGCGGGGAAGCAGATCTCGTTGGTGGTGGGGTTGTAGTAAGCATTGACCGTCTGGGGCGACATAAACCACTGATCGCGATCAACAGGCTGACCCAACTTTGCGTAGTTGTCAGCTGTGTACCAAGCATTTGCACGCTTGATATTCTCCCAATACGACAGCGCGGGATCGATCTCGAGCGACGAGTAATCCTTCCACTTGTCGGGGTAACCGATCTTGACGGTGAACGATGCGAGCTTCTCCTGTGCGCGAGCCTTTGTCTCGTCGCTCATCCACTCCAAAGCCTCGATGTGCTGGCCCAGAGCCACCTGCAAGTTCTTTACCATCTCGGTCATACGAATCTTATCCTCCTCGGGAAAATATTTAGCCACGTACATCTCACCTACGGCCTCACCCAGAACCGAGTTGGGCACACCCATGGCGCGCTTCCAACGGGGACGCATCTGCTGTGCGCCCGACATCTGGCGACCGAAGAAGTCGAAGTGTGCGCCATAGAGCTCATCACCGACATAGGGAGCTGCCGAAATCAGCGTGTGAGCAGCCAGATAGTCCTTCACAACATCGATCGAGGTCGATTGGAGCAACTTATTGACTGCATCGAGCACCTCGGGCTGACCCACGATCACCTGCTCAAACGCGCCGATACCTGCACTTGCGAAGTATGCCTCCCAATCAATCGCATCGTAACGCGAAACGAAGGCTTCGCGAGTAGTGGGGTTGTAGTTAGCCTCGATGTCGCGCAGTTCAACCATCGAACGGAAATCCTTTGCCATCTTGCTCTCGAACTCGAGTACGGCCGCTGCCTTCTCGGCTGCGCCTTCGATCTCGGCCAACTCGAATGCCTTGGTCAGGAAAGCAACGTAACCCTCACGTTTCGAGGCGTTCTCCTCGTCGAGGTAGTAGTCGCGGTTGCCCATACCGAGGCCCGACTGCTGTGCGTAGAGTGCATTCTCGGTGCTGTTCATCATATCGGCATCAACACCCAGACCGAACAGCGGATTTGCGCTGCTCTTGTGGATCTCAACCAATACGGGGATCATCGACTGCAAATCCTCGATAGCGTAGATCTTCTCCAAATCTGCCTTTACGGGAGCCAGACCCTCCTCATTCATACGAATCGAGTCCATACCGAGCTTGTAGAGATCCGAAATCTTCTGCTCAACCGAACCCTTCTCGGCCTTCATCGAAGTCATCGACTTGAAGAGCTCGTTGATCTGCTTCTCGTTTGTCTCGCGCAACATGTCGAACGAGCCATAGCGCGAAAATTCGGGCTTCAACGGGTGCTTCTGCTGCCAGCCGCGCGTAGCGTGCTCATAGAAGTCCTCGTTCAAAGCGATTGTTTTGTCGAAATTGGTGGTGTCGATTGCGGGAACGCTCTCGCGCTTCACGCTACCACCTGCGCAACCTACCATTGCGGCTGCCGAAATAAGTATCATCAATCGTTTCATTTTTTTGAGTTTTGTGGTCTAAAAAAGGGCGGACAGCCACGTGAGCCGTCCAACCCTGACAAAGATATCTTAAATACTTGCTTTACTCCTTAACAGCAGCTACACCGGGAAGTACCTTACCCTCGATAGCCTCCAACAGAGCGCCACCGCCGGTCGAGATGTACGAAACCTGGTCAGCCATACCGAACTTGTTGATGCAAGCAACCGAGTCGCCACCACCGATGAGCGAGAATGCGCCCTCTGCGGTTGCCTTTGCGATAGCCTCGGCGATAGCGCGCGAGCCACCGGTAAAGTTATCGAACTCGAATACACCTGCAGGGCCGTTCCACAGAATGGTCTTTGCGCCCTCGATAGCAGCTGCGAACTTCTCGCGAGTAGCCGGACCTGCGTCCATACCCTCGAATGCGTCGGGAATCTCGTTAGCGGGGCAGATAACGGTGTTGCAATCGTTCTTGAAGTCGTCGCCGGCAACGCAGTCAACGCCGAGAACCAGATTTACACCCTTTGCCTTTGCCTTCGCCATAATCTCCAAAGCCAGGTCGAGCTTATCATCCTCGCAGATCGACTTACCGATCTTACCACCCTGTGCCTTCGAGAAGGTGTAGGTCATACCACCGCAGAGGATCAGGTTATCAACCTTGTCCATCAGGTTCTCGATGATACCGATCTTGGTCGAAACCTTCGAGCCACCCATAATAGCGGTGAAGGGACGCTTGATGTTGCTCAAAATGTTATCAACAGCCTCTACCTCCTTCTCCATCAAGTAGCCGAGCATCTTGTTCTCTGCGGTGAAGTAGTCAGCGATAACGGCGGTCGAAGCGTGCTTGCGGTGAGCAGTACCGAATGCGTCGTTGATATAGCAGTCAGCATACGAAGCCAAAGTCTTTGCGAACTCCTTCTGCGAAGCCTTCATAGCCTTCTTTGCCTCCTCGTAAGCGGGATCCTCCTTGTCGATACCGACGGGCTTACCCTCCTCCTCGGGATAGAAACGGAGGTTCTCGAGCATCAGCACCTCGCCTGCCTTCAAAGCAGCAGCCTGCTCCGAAGCCTTTGCGCAATCCTCTGCGAACTGAACCTTCACACCGAGCTTCTCGCTTACAGCGTCAACGATCTGACCGAGCGAGAATTTAGCATTGACCTTGCCCTTGGGCTTGCCCATATGCGACATAATGATCAGGCTACCGCCGTCAGCGAGTACCTTTTTCAGAGTGGGGAGAGCACCGCGGATACGGGTATCATCGGTGATCTGGCCATTCTCGTTGAGGGGCACATTGAAATCCACGCGAACGATCGCGCGCTTGCCTTTGAAATCGTAAGTTTCGATTTTTGCCATAGTTGTAAATGAAATTATTGAGTTATTAAATCTTCTTTCAATCCGTTACTCTTCGTCGAATGTGTCGGCACATTCGGGACAAAGTTACAACTTTTTTCGCATATACCGATATATATAAGTTCACAATTCACAATTAAAAATTCACAATCGGCTAATTTGTTCCTGCGGATACCCTCGTCAGCGGTTCGGAGAAGTTGATCGAAGCGGCCCAACCTTACAATTCATAACTTTGAACCAAATTACAATTTGTAACTTTTTTAGTGAAAAAATAGGGTGCAAAGCGCAAAATATTCAAAAAATCTTCTATCTTTGCTCTCGGAATGGTCGCAGTGGCCCAATTTTGACCGCAGACCACTCCGCAAATAAGATTTGAAATTATAATTTGTTATATCACTATGTACGGTAAAATTAAGGAGCATCTTCAACAGACCCTTGCCGAGATTCGTGAGGCGGGTCTTTATAAGTCGGAACGTATCATCACGTCGGCGCAGCGTGCCGAGATTACGGTTGCCGAGAAGCAGGTTTTGAACTTCTGCGCAAACAACTATTTGGGCCTGTCGGATAATCCGCGTCTGGTCGAGGCTGCCAAGAAGGCGATGGATTCGCACGGCTTCGGTATGTCGTCGGTGCGCTTTATTTGCGGTACGCAGGATATCCACAAGCAGCTCGAAGCAGCTATTGCCGACTACTTCGGCACCGAGGACACAATCCTCTACGCAGCTTGTTTCGACGCTAATGGCGGTGTGTTCGAGCCGCTGCTGACCGAGGAGGATGCAATCATTTCGGATGCGCTGAACCACGCATCGATTATCGACGGTGTTCGCCTTTGCAAGGCACAGCGTTATCGCTATGCCAATGCCGATATGGCCGAGTTGGAGGAGTGCTTGAAGCAGGCGCAGGCCCAGCGTTTTCGCATCATCGTAACCGACGGTGTCTTCTCGATGGATGGTAACGTGGCTCCGATGGACGAGATCTGCCGTCTGGCCGAGAAGTATGATGCGCTGGTGATGGTCGATGAGTGCCACTCGGCAGGCGTTGTAGGTGCTACGGGTCGCGGTGTAACCGAGAAATTTGATCTCCGCGGTAAGGTCGATATCATTACCGGTACGCTTGGCAAGGCATTTGGTGGCGGTATTGGTGGTTTCACGACGGGTCGCCGCGAGATTATCGACCTGTTGCGTCAGCGTTCGCGCCCCTATCTGTTCTCGAACTCGATTCCGCCCGCAGTTGTTGGCGCGAGCTTGGAGGTGTTCCGTATGCTGGCCGAGAGCGACGAACTGCACGATCGTCTGGTTGCCAATGTTGAGCATTTCCGCAGCCGTATGATCGAGGCGGGCTTCGATATCAAACCGACGCAGTCGGCAATCTGTGCCGTTATGCTGTACGATGCGCCTCTGTCGCAGACGTTTGCAGCAAAGTTGCTCGATGAGGGCATCTACGTAACGGGCTTCTACTATCCGGTTGTTCCGAAGGGTCAGGCACGTATCCGCGTTCAGGTTTCGGCAGGTCATACACGCGAGCAGTTGGATCGTTGTGTCGAGGCGTTTGTTAAGATCGGTCGCGAGTTGGGCGTGTTGAAGTAGAGAGTATTTAGAGCGATAAATTGAAACTAAAACGATGACTATGAATAAAGTAGCGATTGATGCAATCGATCGCAAGATATTGAAATTCCTGATTAAGAATGCGCGTATGCCCTTCCTTGAAATTGCTCGCGAGTGCGGCATTTCGGGCGCGGCAATCCACCAGCGCATCAAAAAACTCGATGAGTCGGGTGTGATTCTCGGCAGCCGTTTGATGGTCGATCCCCGTTCGCTGGGCTTCGATGTATGCGCGTTTATCGGTATCCGTTTGCAGGATCCGACGCAGAATAATACGACGGTTGAGCAGTTGCGTCATATCCCCGAAATTGTTGAGTGTCATTATGTTACAGGTGAGTATAACTTGCTGATTAAGCTCTACTGCCTTGATAATCAGCACTTGATGACCACCATTTTCGAACATATTTTGCAGATCCAGGGTGTAT
Source organism: Rikenellaceae bacterium (assembly GCA_017425655.1). Lineage (GTDB taxonomy): Bacteria > Bacteroidota > Bacteroidia > Bacteroidales > Rikenellaceae > Alistipes. Next base: position 5,841 of record JAFPAT010000024.1, read on the forward strand.
CGACCACGCAGACCTATATCTCGATGAACGAGGTGTTCCAGCGTCAGGTCTATGTTGATTGTTTGAAGGATTAAAACGATTGAAAATGAGCATTGTACGTGTAACAAAGCAGTTTTCGTTCGAGATGGCGCACACGCTCGACGGCTACGATGGTGCGTGCCGCGAGATTCACGGCCATTCGTACCGTCTGTTCGTTACGGTGCGCGGTGTTCCGTGTGCGGATGAGGGCTCGCCCAAGTGTGGTATGGTCGTCGATTTCGGGGTGCTGAAATCGATTGTCAATCGCCTTGTGGTGGATCGTCTGGATCACTCGCTGGTGATTCGTCGTTCGGAACGTAACTCGCAGATTCTCGGAGTGTTGAACGATCGTTTCGGTCGAGTTGTTGAGGTCGATTATCAACCCACGTGCGAGAATATGATCTCGGATTTTGCCGCGCGAATTTCGGCCGAACTGCCCGAGGGAGTTGAACTTACGGCACTGCGTCTGTACGAGACTGCCACCTCGTATGCCGAGTGGTTAGCCGAGGACAACCGAGCATAATCGGCAGTTCGCTGTCTGCATTTTAAGATTTGTGAAAAGCCGCGCCCAACACTACGGGCGCGGTTTTTCTTTGCAACCAATGGTGCGCCTTCTATGACCTCCATTTTTTATACCTCTTTGCAAAACCGAAAAAATGTTTTAATTTTGTAAATATCAGAGTTGTTTTATTCAACGCCGAATGATTATGAAATGGAGATTCACACTCGTCGCATTGCTTTTTTGTGCTGTTGCGGCGGCACAGGGCTCACTCGAAGTCAAGTTGAAGCGCGAGGAGGACAATTGTGTCCGTATATGGGCCGAGAAAACCAGGGCGGGCAAATGTACAGTCGTGCTGAAATTCAAGATGTTAGAGAATTGCACGAACTATGGCGACGGGATCTATACCGTGGCTGGCGGGAGTGAAAATCTGGTACTTCTGCGACCGATCAACTCTGAAAAACAGATCATTTATGACTACACCTACAGCGTTTTTTATGGCGATGTGGAGGCCGAGCCCGACACCACGTTTGTCTATCGTCTGCCTGTCAGTGCGCATAAACCGACCCGTAGGCGCAATGTAGTTGATATCTACGACCGCTATTTGAAAAATGAGGAACGCCAACTTGCCTCCTCGGTCTTTGATGTCGAGGCAACCGATACGATCTATATCGCCCGAAAAGGTGTCGTTGTTGATATTGACCGCACCGCCCATAAGCAGGACAAGTCGCTGATTACCACTACTGAACGAGCAACCGTTACCGTCGAACACGCCGACGGCTCGTATGCCTTTTACCGAATGCTTGACCCCAATTCGATTTCGGTTCGTTTGGGCCAGACGGTCTATCCCGATACTCCGATCGGTCGGCCTTGGAGTTTCAATGGCGAGCAGTATCTGTTCTTTTTCTCGGTCGCCGATTATGTGTGGGTTGAGCGAGGTAAAAAGACTGAATATAAGCGTTTTACCCCTCTTTTCAATACCGATCGTGGTGTTACCTCTCTTCAACACGATGTCGAGTATCGCGCGGTGGTCGATGATGAGTTGATTGAGCGCGAAATGTCGGGTCGCGAGAAAAGACATCGCAAAAGGCAATAAATTTGCCCGCCGAGCAGTTATATAGTTAAGTTACAATTACAAAAAAAGTGTAAACAAAATGAAACGAGTAATTCTTCTTTTGGCGGCTGTGCTGCTGGCTGTTGGCGTGCAGGCGCAGGATCCCTCGGAGCAGGCTTTTCCGAGTTTTGTCGAGGTGAGCTGTCGTGCCGACCGCGATGTGGCTCCCAATCAGGTATTTTTGTCGATCACGATCAACGAACGCGAATCGAAGGGTCGCATTACGGTCGAGGAGCAGGAGCGCGATATGGTTGCGGCTCTCAAAGCGCTGGGTATCAAGACCAATCTCTACCTTCGTGTGAGCGATATGTCGAGCAGTCTGCTCAAACGCAACCAGGCCGTAACCACCAAAACCTATCAGTTGAAGCTGAATGAAGTGGCGCTTGTGGGCGAAGTCTATACAGCTCTGAATGAGATTGGTATCACCACGATCAACATCGAGAAGGTAACCAACACCAATATGGACGCGATCCAGAACGAGCTGCTTGTCGAGGCGATTCAGAATGCGCGCGCCAATGCCAAGTTGATGGCCGAGGCTCTCGATCAGACGGTCGGCAAGGCGTTCTATATCTACACCCACGATGCGATGGTTTCGACCGTTCGCAACGAGATGAACGATGGGGTTGTTGCCACGTTTGCGATGAAGCGTTTCGATACTCCCGAGCCGGTCGTTACCGAGCTGCGAATGATGAAGGTTTCGGTTAACGTTCGGGTGAAATTTGTACTCGAATAGGTTGCGAGCCGAGCAAATCAAAACCGCACCTCCCAGCGTGGGGGTGCGGTTTTTTCGTTGTCGTCGGGGAGTTTACCCGATATAGGATTTCAGCGCATCGACATACTCGGCAAACGCCTTGCGTCCCACGTCGGTTATACGACAGATGGTGCAAGGCATCTTGCCGCGATAGGTCTTTTCGACCTCGATATAACCTGCACGTTGCAGTTTGTCGATCTGCACACTCAGGTTGCCCGCCGTTGCGCCCGTCTGCTTGCGCAGAAAGACGAAATCGGCACTCTCGACGCCGATCAAAATCGACATCACCGCCAGACGTAACTCTGAGTGTAGCAATGGGTTAAGTTCTCGGAACATACTCTTAATGCTTTTTTGCGCGGTGGAGATAGATGTGCCCCGGCACGATCATCATCACCACGAATATCGCTGCAAAGATAAGAATATCTGC
>JAFPAT010000025.1 GCA_017425655.1 Rikenellaceae bacterium
AGCGTGATAATATGCCAGCAACGAACGCTGAAAAACGTAATTATCCGAGCTATCGGTCTGCGACACGCGCTCGGCTGTTTGCATTTTTGCTGCCATAACTATTTCATTTTTATTCCGTTATCAGTAATCTCGACGCGACCACTTTTCAGCAGCATACCCAACGAACGTTTGAACATCTTCTTACTCATTCCCGTAATTTCGTGCACTCTTTCGGGTGCTGTATTATCATTTACAGGCAGTTCGCCATCGTTGTTGCGAAGCAGTGCCAACAATTCATCCGCAGAATCGCGCACCTGCTCCAAACCCTGCTGTTGCAAGCTCAAATCGATACGTGCATCGGGCGTGATGCGGCTGACATATGCCTCTGTTCGCTCGCCAATACGCACCGGGCGGAACAGCTGATTCTTATAAATCATACCCCAATGGCGATCATTTACAATCACGCGATAACCGATCGGCGACTCCGAAGCGATCAGAATCTCAACCTTCTGTCGCGGTGAAACCGTAATCGTATCATTATTGATATAGGTCTTGGTACGCATCGTCGCTACCGAGCGCGAAGTGATGTTATCCTCATAGACATATACAATATAGCGATGCCCAACCATCACACCACCCTGCTGATTGCGATTCGGGAGGAAAAGATCCTTACCCTGCAAACCCCAATCGAGGAAAGCTCCGTGTAGCGTCTTATCGACTACCTGCAAACAAGCAGCCTGACCAACCGTAGCCAGAGGAGTCTCGGTGGTTGCAACCAAACGGTCTTCAGAATCGTGATAGACAAATACATACTTCTCATCTCCCTCCTTATCCGAGAGCGAGACATAGCGATTAGGGAGCAGAACTTCGTTCTCCTCGCCATCGGTAAGATAGAGGCCGTAGTCGGAAATACGACTCACGGTGAGTGTTTGGTAGCGACCGGGTTTTATCATATCTGTATCGTTAAATTGACCGTATTGGGTCGATTTCATCGTACAAAGATAACTTATTTCGAGGATTTTTTGTATATTTGTATGAAAGAAGTTTTACCTTTAAGAGAGTATGCCCGTAAAAGTATCGCTTATTCAGCCTGATATAGAGTGGAATTCGGTCGAAAATAATCTTCGTTCGATCGAAAAGCTATTCGACGCTGCGCCCAAAAGCGACCTTTATGTGCTACCCGAAACCTTCGCTACGGGCTTTGCTGCCGATCCTTCACAGGCTACGCAATACGAGGAGATAATTGTGGCGTGGATGAAGACGTTGGCTCAAAAGTTCGATTGCGCCATTAGCGGCACGCTTATCGTCGAACGCGATTCAAAATTTTGCAACAGACATCTATTCGTAACACCGACCGAGATAACAGTTTATGACAAACGACATCTGTTTTCAATCGGTGGCGAAGGTGTTCAATATCGCGCAGGCACAGAGCGTATAGTGGTTGAATGGCGAGGCGTAAGATGGTTATTGGCAACGTGTTACGATTTGCGATTCCCCGTTTGGCTACGCAATCGTGGCGACTACGATGTAATGATTTGCGCTGCATCGTGGCCCTCGGCTCGCGCCGAAGTCTGGGACACACTACTTCGTGCCAGAGCCATCGAAAATGTTGCATACTCGATTGGGGCAAACCGTATCGGCAACGATCCCTCGACTACTTATAGCGGAGGCTCGATTGTCTATGATTTTCGCGGTCGAGCAATAGCTCGCGCCGAATCGTCCGAAACAGTTTTAAGTGCGACGATCAACCGCGAGGCATTGTCGGAGTTTAGACTAAAATTTCCTGTTGAGCGCGATGCCGATGATTTTGAATTGAAGATGCATTAAAAGATTGAGAAGATGACACTGCAAATGATAATACTACTGATTGTTTCAGGCATTGTAGTCGGCTTTATCAACACATTGGCCGGCGGTGGTGCCATAATGTCTATGACGGTTTTTATGGCTCTCGGGTTGCCGATCGGAGTAGCAAACGGAACAAACCGAATCGCAATCGTATTGCAAAACCTCACCTCATCAGCAGTATTTATCAAAAAGCGTCTGCTCGATATTAAGAGCGGCTTAAAACTCTCTATCCCAGCCATTATCGGTAATATCGCAGGCTCATTAGTCGCAACTCAAATCAACGAAACGGTATTCAAATGGTGTATGGGCATTGTGCTTTTTGCAATTTTAGCATATATGCTCTTTGCTAAAACTCATATTCACGGAGGACACGGTCTGGATATAAAATGGTGGCACTACTTGTGGTTTCTGCTGATTGGATTCTATGGCGGATATGTCTATATCGGTTTGGGTTACTTGATCTTGGCAATCACTCTGACGACGATGCATCTCGATATTATTACAGCAAATGTAATCAAGGGATTCGTGATCTTCGTTGCTACCCCATTTTCGCTCATTATCTTTATGTTGCACGGGCAGGTCGATTACGCCGTCGGATTATTGCATGCACTTGGAAACGTAGTCGGAACGTTCATCGCCTCGCACTACGGAATACATTGGGGTACAAAATTCTTGCAATATTTTATGATTGCCGTTGTGCTGGTAAGCATCGCCGATCTGTTCGGATTGATCTCGTTGCATGACATCTGTGTCAATTTAATAAACTAACCTACAGCTCATTATGCGTCTTACATTTCTCGGAACAGGAACTTCGCAAGGCGTGCCGACAATCGGCTGTCGATGCGAGGTGTGTCGCTCGAATGATCCGCGCGATAATCGTCTTCGCACATCGGCAATGGTCGAGATTGGCGACGTTAGGTTGATTATTGACGCAGGTCCCGACTTCCGCTATCAGATGCTACGCGAGGGTGTGGCGCACATAGATGCCATACTACTCACGCACATGCACAAGGACCACACCGCGGGCATCGACGATGTGCGCGCCTTCAACTTCGTGGACTACCCCACCATTCACTCTACGCACATCTACGGCAACGAGGCCACCATCAACC
>JAFPAT010000026.1 GCA_017425655.1 Rikenellaceae bacterium
ACAATTACCTCGTTGGCCGAAAAGGGGCAGAACATCGTTACCTCACCGTTCCTCTATGGTGGCACATACAATCAGTTCAAGATCTCGCTGCGCAAGTTGGGCATCGAGTGCCGCATTGCAGCGCACGACTCGATTGAGGCGATGGAGGCTCTGATCGACGAAAATACCCGCGCCGTATATGTCGAAAGTATGGGCAACCCGACTTGCGATGTGCCTGATTTGGAACGTATTGCCGAGATGGCGCACCGCCACGATGTCCCCTTCGTTGTCGATAATACGTTTGGCGCAGGTAGCTACCTTTGCAACCCATTCGATTGGGGTGCAGATATCGTTTTAGAGTCGGCTACGAAATGGATCAACGGCCACGGTACGGCAATGGGCGGTATCATCATCGACGGCGGTCGCTACAATTGGGGCAATGGCAAGTTTCCCCAGATCGACGGTCCATCGGAGGGCTATCACGGTCTGAACCTCTACAAGGCATTCGGTCCGGCGGCATTCGTTGTGAAGTGTCGCGTTGATGGACTGCGCGATTTCGGTTGCTGTCCTTCGTCGTTTGACTCTTATCTGATGCTTATCGGCTTGGAAACCTTGTCGTTGCGTGTTGATCACGAAGTACGTTCGGCATGGCGACTTGCCGAATATTGTCGCAACCACCCGAAGGTGCGTCGCGTAAGTTTTGTCGGTTTCGAGGATCACGCAGGACACACCAACGCAAAGAAATATTTCCGACACGGCTCGTCGAGCGTCTTTACGATCGAGCTGGAGGGCACGCTCGAAACGACGATTAAGTTTGTCGAGTCGCTCAAATTGTTCGCTCATATGACAATGATCGGCGACTCGATCAGCGTCGTAACCCACCCCGCGTCGACCACACACAAGCAGTTGAGCGACGAAGACAAGATCGCCGCAGGCGTAACGCCGACACTGCTGCGCATCTCGCTCGGCTTGGAGAATGTCGAGGATTTGATCGAGGACTTCGAGCAGGCATTTGCTGCAATCGACTAAACGCAATCGACTAACAATGAGCGAAGTAAAATATTTCGACTACCCTTCACCCGTTGCGCTCGATTGTGGAGCAACGCTCCCCGAGGTACGCATAGCATATCACACTTTCGGTGAGATGAACGAGGATCGCAGCAATGTGATCTGGGTTTGCCACGCACTGACGGCAAATTCCGATGTCGAGGATTGGTGGGAACATACGGTCGAGGAGGGCAAATTCCTCGATCCGACGCGCTATTTTGTGGTTTGCGCCAATTTTATCGGCTCGTGCTACGGCTCAACCGGTCCGCTGTCAATCAACCCTGCGACGGGCAAGCCCTACTATAACGATTTTCCGATTGTAACGGTACGCGATATGGTACGCTGTCATCGTTTGCTGGCTGAACATCTTGGTATTGAACGCGTTAGAATGTTGATCGGAAGTTCTATCGGTGGCTATCAATGTTGCGAGTGGGCGGTGCAGTGTCCCGATTTCGCAGAGCGATTGGTGTTAATCGCAACCCTCTCACACTCAACTCCTTGGGCGCACGCCTTCAACGAGTCGCAACGTATGGCGATCGAGTGTGATCCCGAATTTGGCGAGCCACGCGAGGATGCAGCGTGGAAGGGAATGGCGACGGCGCGTTCGATTGCGTTGCTCAGCTATCGCGGTCAGCAGGCCTACGACAAGACGCAGCAGGATCCCGATGCAACACAGAAAATTACGGGGCACCGCGCAACGACCTATCAGCGTTATCAGGGAGAAAAACTCTGCCGCCGATTCAACGTCTATTCCTATCACCGACTAACGCACGCTGTTGATTCTCACAACATTGCGCGCGGTCGCGAACAGAGTGAAGAGGAGCTGCTCGGCGCAATTCGCTCGCGCACGGTGGTCATTGCCATATCGTCAGATCTGCTCTTCCCGGCAGACCAAATCGAACAGATGAGCCGCCTGATTCCAAATGCGGAGTACCATCTGATTGACTCGGACTTCGGACACGACGGCTTCTTGATCGAGCACTTGAAGTTGAACGATATCATTATGAATGTTCTTGAAAACTAACGACATATGAGGCTATTTGCGATTATTATCCTCTCTCTTTTGGCGACAGCCTGCTCGTCCCATATCGACGGTGGGACACCCCATTACGACCTCTCGCTGATGAGCTACAATGTGCGTAGCGGCAAGGGACTGGATAATCATCGTGATCTGGATCGTACCGCCGCCGTAATTCGCGCGGCGATGCCTGATGTCGTTGCTTTACAGGAGATTGACAGCGTTACGCGCCGTAGCGACAAGGTTGATGTGGCAGCCTATTTGGGTCGTAAATGCTCGATGTACCACACCTTCTCAAAGGCGATCGACTTTGACGGAGGAGGCTATGGCGTTGCTATTTTAAGCCACGAGAGACCGCGCTCGGTAAAGCGATTTGCTCTGCCCGGGAGCGAGGAGGCTCGAACGCTGTTAGTTGTTGAGTTTAAGCGATATATATTTGTATCGACCCACCTCTCGCTGACAGCCGAGGATCGTCTTGCATCGCTCGGCGTAATCGACAGTCTTGCAAAAGCAGCAACCAAACCCATCTTCTTCGCGGGCGATTGGAACGCCACACCAGACAGCGAATTCGGTCGTACATTGAGCCAAACGATGCAATATCTGACCGATTCGACCCAATGCACCTTCCCGGCAGACAATCCGCGAACGGTTATCGACTACATCGTCGCTCCACGCACACAGCTGGTCAAGGTTCTGCACCGCGAGGTGATTGACGAGCCGATAGCGTCGGATCACCGTCCTATTTTCGTCAAAGTGAAGTTCTAACTCTCACAAAAACGGATGCCGAAAACGCTCTTTACGCACTCCGGCACACCTCGCCGACTATTCTAAAACTCTCTTCATTTACTCTTTTTGGCAGATTGGGGTACTTTGCCACTGCTGTTTTTAAGTAAAAAGGCGTATTGTCTCTTCCGTATATTATCCCGATATTTGCATTAAGGTATTTTATTCTACACCTTATCTTAATAGCAAACCATAAAAAGATACATAGTATGAAGAGATTTACGAGATTTATACTTTTAGCCGTTGCCGTACTGACCTGCTCGGTGGCAATGTCCCAGGACGAGGAGGTGAGCGAACGTGAATTGGAAGCTCGCGTTCTGAAACTCGAAGAGAAGTTATCGTGGATGCCCAAAATCAGCGGTTCGGTACAACTCCGCTATCAGTTCGAGACGCTCGGCGGCGATAAGGGCTTCGATGTTCGTCGCGCACGTTTGGATTTTAAGGGTAACATCGCCCCCAAATTGGACTACCGCCTGCAATTGGAGTTCGCATCGTCGCCCAAGATTATCGACGCTTTTGTACGCTATACCCCCGTCAAGGAGTTCGGCATACAACTCGGTCAGGCAAAATTCCCCTTCACGTTGGAGAATCCCATTTCACCTCTCAAACTCGAAACCATTGACAACGCTATGGGCGTTAGCTATATGGCGGGAATGAGCGATCTGGCAGGCATCAAAGCTAATGGCCGCGATATAGGTCTGTCAATTTTTGGCGACCTGTTCAAAGGCGTAATCAACTATCAAGTCGGTATTTACAATGGTGCAGGCACCAATAAGAGCGACGATAATAAGCACAAAGATTTCGCCGGTCGTCTGAACATCAACCCCTTCAAGCACATGACTCTGTCGGGTTCGGTTTATCTGGGCAAGACAGGCGCGCAGGATGAAATGGCTGATCGTAACCGTTACGCCGTAGGAGCTCGCTTCGACAACAAATCACTGGTCATTCGTTCGGAGTACATCTGGGGCTACACGGGCGCACAGAAGAGTGAGGGCGTATATGCCATTGCAGGCTATTGGGTAACGAAGAAGGTGATGCCCGTTGTGCGTTTCGATTACTTCTGCAAGAATGCAAATGCGACCGACCTCGCCGTTAAACATAGTTCAGAACAGACAAACTACTTGGTTGGCGTTGATTATTGGCCATTGAAGAATCTGCGCTTGCAGCTCAACTACACCTACCAGCACTTTGCAAACGTAGGTAACGATTCGGGCAAGATCGCAGTGCAGGTTTGTGGCGTATTCTAATCAGAAGCGCGACTAAACTAAATTTTCGCACATATCAAATTCTATTATTAACGATTAAAAACCTTTAATAATGAAGAACTTTTTTCAGAAACTTTTAGTCGAGGACTGGGTTGTTGTAATGTTATCGATCCCCTTGTTGCTCTTGTGCGCATTCGGTTCGTATCTGCCCACGATCTCGATCCCCTCGAATATGCTCGAAGCATCGGCCTGGGGTAAGATCGCAATGCTGTTCATCATTGCGCTTGTAACTCTTTTCGCCGGGAACAAACTCCTCAACCGTCCGATGAAGGGTATGTTGCTCTCGTTCTGTGTCGTTTTCTTGATCGCGGCATTGGCTATGTGGATCGGCAACGTGCCCTATATCAAGAGCGAACTCGGTCTGGAGCCCGTATTCTTCTCGGTTATCTTCGGTCTCATTATCCGCAATGCGTTCCGCATCCCCGAGTGGTTGAAGCCCGCTATTCAGAGCGAGTTCTATATCAAAATCGGCGTTGTCTGCCTCGGTGCAACGATTATGATCAGCGACGTACTGAAATCGGGTGCGATGGGTCTGTTGCAGGCGTTGGTTATCGTAACCATTGTTTGGTTCTTCGCCTACTTCATTTCGCGCAAACTCTTCAAGGTTGAGCAGGCTACGGCAATGACTCTTTCGAGTGGTGTTACCATTTGCGGCGTTTCGGCTTGTATCACCGCCGCAGGCGTTGCGGGAACAGATAAGAAGAGCCTTTCGTACATCGTTTCGGTCGTTCTGATCGTGGTTGTTCCGATGATCTATCTGATGCCCTGGCTGGCTGGCAAGATTGTACCTCTGCTGACTGCTGATCCTATGGTACAGCAGGAGATTATGGGTGCTTGGATCGGTGGTACGATCGACACGACAAGTGGTGTCGCTGCATCGTCGGAGATGGCTGGCGAGATCGCTAACCGCACCGCGATCGTCGTTAAGGCTACGCAGAATGTGCTGATCGGTGTTGTTGCGTTCTTCATCGCACTCTATCTCTCGACCAAGGGTGAGGGTGGCAAATCGCAGCGTCCGTCGCTCAAAATCGTATGGGATAAATTCCCGAAATTTATCTTGGCATTCGTTGTTGCCTCGCTCGTATTCTCGCTGTTGAAGGAGGCTGATCAGCTCACCCTCAATGCAAAGGGCAAGCTGATCGAGACTTCGCTGGCGAAGACGATGTCAACACTATTCTTCTCGCTGGCATTCGTCTGCATCGGTCTGGATACCCGCTTGAAGGATATTGTTTCACGCGAGAATCGCTCGACGCTCTTTGCCTTCCTGACGGCACAGTGCTTCAATATCGTAGCGACATTCATCGTTGCTTGGCTCTTCTTCGGAGTTGTTAAACCTATGCTCGGCTAATGTAGGCAGACAGATCTAATAGCCAGAACTGATATAGCGATTTGGATTTTTACATCTAAATCGCTATATTTGTTTTCGTAAAAACTCATTAACAACAATCCTACTATGAAAAAGTATTTAGCAGAAATGGTAGGCACGATGGTTCTCGTGCTTATGGGTTGCGGTAGTGCCGTATTCTTCGGATGCACAGCTCCCGCAGAGGTTTTGGCCGTAGCATTCGCATTCGGTCTATCGGTTGTCGGTATGGCATACTGCATCGGAGGCATCTCGGGTTGCCACATCAACCCTGCAATTACATTGGGCGTATGGCTTTCGGGTCGTATGAACGGCAAGGATGCGCTGGGCTATATGGCGTTTCAGGTTGTAGGTGCAATTATCGGTGCAGCTCTGATCTACGTTCTGACATCAACGGGTGGCTTCGGCGCAACAACCGCTACGGGCGCAAATGCATTCGGTGAGGGTGAGATGTTGCAGGCATTCTTGGCAGAGGTTATCTTCACCTTTGTATTCGTTCTGGTAGTTCTCGGCACGACCGACAGCGAGAAGGGCGCAGGCAATCTCGCAGGCTTGGCAATCGGTCTGACACTTGTTCTGGTGCATATCGTCTGCATCCCCATCACTGGCACTTCGGTTAATCCCGCACGTTCGATCGGTCCCGCACTCTTCGAGGGTGGTCTGGCACTGAAGCAGTTGTGGTTGTTTATCGTTGCTCCGTTTGTAGGCGCAGCTCTATCGGCTGGCGTATGGCACTGCTTGAGCAACGAGTGCAAGTGCAGCAAGAAGTAGTCTGCTACATAATTAAAAACTAGAGGAGGGTTGCTCGCCGATTGCGCGGGCAACCCTCTCTGTTTTTGTTTTATATTCTGCAAAGCAGCACGCAGCGCACGACCTAAAACAGCAAAACACACCCTACGCCACGCGACATCATTTACGAACGAGTTCGACTTTTACTCTCCTTTTAATTTTTAGTAAGAGATATTGTGAGTTGTGAATTGTGAGTTGTGGCTTGTGGCTTGTGGCTTGCGAATCTTCAAACATTGCATAAAAAAACGGCGGCACCCGATTGGGCACCGCCGCATATCTGAACAAGTCAGCAGTTTCGATTAGAAGAACTTAACGCGCAGATCCTCGATCTCTGCACCCTCATAGAGTGCCTGATTCATACGCTGTGCAGCCTGTGCCTCAACCATTGCGCTCTGACGCACCTGCTCCTTCTCTGCGGTCTGATTCTCAACCTCTACAACCTGATCAACAACTACGATGTAAGCACCGGTAAGATCGTTGATCGGCTTCGAAACTACGCCCTCTGCGCTCTTTGCGATTGCGCCGATAGTATGGGGAGCGATACCGATACCGTCGATATAGAAACCGTTAGCGGTAACATTCTCGAACGAACCAACCTCAACACCAAGCGCTGCGGCAGCCTCCTCGATCGACTTACCCTCCAATTCAGCCTTGAGAACCTCGAACTTCTTGTTGCTCAAAACTACGGGATAAACCTGGCTATAAACCTGCTCCAAAGTAGCGTACTCGTCGTTACGAACCTCGGTTACGGTAGCAACTACATAGTCGCCCTCTACGGTGAAGATCTCCGAAACCTCACCAACCTTTGCATCGAATGCCCAACGAACGATCGAACGCGAATCCTCACCCAGACCTGCGATCTGACGCTCGGTGTTTACTACGCGAGCAGTACGAGGAACAACTGCGCTCTCTGCAGCAGCAGCGTTGAACTTATCTACTGAGCCCTGTGCAGCTACGCTGAACTGGTTAGCAACCGAGTGGATCTCCTTCTCGGTGGTGGGGCTTGCAATGATAGGATAAGCGATTGTAGCAACCTGTGCCTTCATCACGGGAGCGTCCTTGCGATCTACGCGTACAACGCATACAGCCTGACCCAGATCAGCCTTGAAGAACGAGCCCTTCGAAGCCTTGTCGATCTCTGCACGCAGCGACTCGGGATATGCCGAGTAAGGCAGTGTGCCCAGCTCGCCACCAAGCTCTGCAGTTGCGCGATCCTCCGAGAACTCCATTGCCAGAGCAGCGAAGTTTGCACCACTCTTTGCAGCGTTCAGGATGCTGTCAGCCTTGTCAGCATTCTGTGCCAGAACGATATAGCTGATTGCAACCGAGTCGGGCAGAGCCTTAACGTCGGTTACACGCGAGATACGATATACGTCATTCTCCAATACGGGGCCATAAACCTTCGACTTATCAGCACCGAAAGCGATCGCTGCAACCTCCTCCGAGAGAGCTGCACGCGAGTAGTAGTTCTCATCAACTGCCTCACGGCTCTTGCTCTTTGCGTAGATCATAGGCTCCTCGGTTGCGGCGAACTCTGCCACCAACTTCTCAACCTCGTTAGCTGCAGCCAGACGGTCATCCTCGGTGGGATCAACCTCGAAAACAACATACGAAATCGAACGCGAAGGCTGCTGCTTGAACATCTTCTTATTCTCGTTGTAGTACTTCTCGATGTCGGCCTTCTCTACTTTAACGGTCGAATCAGCGATCTGACCATAGCTCTTACCAACCCAACGGCCGGTGAATACCTTATTAGCTGCGGTTACGCCTGCTGCGATCTCCAGATCGTTCACAAACATACCCTTTGCAACCAGACCTACATACTTCTCCATTGCACGCTGTACCTGTGCATCGCGTACAATCATCTCGTAACGCTGCATCATCAGCGGGCCATACTGCTGGTCAGCTGCAGCTGCGTTCAAATACTCAACAACGTACTCGGGCGAGAACTGACCGGTGGTGGGGTCGCCAAATGCCGAGCGAACGATGGGCGATACATACTCACCCGAAAGCAACTCGATGCGCTCTGCATCCGAAATTGCGATACCCATCTTGTCGAAACCGGGCTGGATAGCGTACTGGTTGAGCAACTGCTGCCAAGTTACGTTATGAACAGCGTCCTGTGCCTCTGCCGACGAATAGTCCTGACCGCTCATTGTGCTCAAATTGTTCTGCACAGCGTCAAAAGTATCCTGATAGTGGGTGTAGGTGATCTTCTCACCATTGATTTCGGCAACTTTGGGATCCTGGCCGCCCATGCCGCCATTCTCAAATGCCAACGATACGACAAACAACAACAGCGCGATGCCGATGACGAATGTCAGAAACAGACCACCTTTGGTCCTAAGAGTGTTTAATCCTGCCATAATAGCTTTTCTGTTTTATTATTTTTACTTATTTTGTTTCAAATCGTCTTCGTTAGATTACGAAAAAGCTCCCAAAGATAGTAAAAATCTGTGAGTTCTCACACATTTTTGCACTCGGAAGTATATATTTTCCTTCGGAAAAGCCAATTTCTCACCCCTTTGCGCCCTCTTTTGCTCAAAATCGGGTCTATGGGAGCTAAATCTTTGGCTACTGAACCTTGATCTTCACCAAATCGATACGCGACTGCGAAGCTCGCAGAATCTTGATCGACATATTGCCGATAGTAAGATTTTCGCCCTGCGACGGGATGCCCTCGTGATGATAGATCACGAAGCCCGCCAACGTATCGTACTCCTTACTCTCCTCAATTCCAAGCGAATATTTCTCATTCAGATAATCGACTTCAAGACGTGCCGAAAGCACATACTCACTCTCCGAGATGCGCTTCTCGACCAGATCTTGCGAATCGTGCTCATCCTCGATCTCGCCAAAGATCTCCTCCAACATATCCTCCAACGAAACGATACCCGCCGTGCCGCCGAACTCATCAATAACCACTGCAATCGAGCTACGACGCTTGATAAAATCGGTCAGCAGACGCTGCAAGGGCATTGTTTCGGGGACATAATTGACCGTCATCATCACATCTTGCAGGCGCTGGGGATTATTAAAGAGGCTCTTTGAATTGACATATCC
The DNA here is from genome assembly GCA_017425655.1 of Rikenellaceae bacterium. GTDB lineage: Bacteria > Bacteroidota > Bacteroidia > Bacteroidales > Rikenellaceae > Alistipes. The sequence continues at coordinate 9,308 of JAFPAT010000026.1, forward strand.
GATAATATTGTCGATCGTACCCTCATAGACGAAGATACGCGAATATTGGCTCTCGGCAAAGCGTGCCGTAAGCTCCTCGATCGGGCAATCGGACTCCACCGCTTCGACATCCACACGCGGGATCATACAATCGCGCACCGCCAAATCGGGGAATTCCAATACATTTTGGAACAATTTTATCTCATTCTCCTCGTGTTCGGCATCGGTCGAATCTTCGAGCAGCGTTGCCAGATCCTCACGGTCAAACTGCTCTGTCTCACGGCGATCCTTCACCTTCTGACCCAGCATACGCAGAATCAGGAACGAGATGCCCGTAGTCAATTTAGCTATCGGATAGAGAATGACATAAAACAGAAAAATCGGAATTGCCAGCGTGCGGAAATAGAAGTTCGGATTGAGCTTAAAGACCGACTTCGGAATAAATTCGCCGACAAAGATAACGATAATCGTCGAGAGAGCCGTTTCGAGCAGCACCGATCCGTTTGCGATCGTCTCCCAGCCAAATGCCGCGCCGAGCACCTGGATCAGCGTGGACATATAGAGCGAATAGATAACCAATGCGATATTGTTACCCACAAGAATCGTCGTGATATACTGATTCGAATTGCGGGTAAATACATCGGCTATATAGTTGAACGCACGGCTCTGCTTACGGTCGATCTCTGTTTTAAGGCGATTTGCGCTAACGAAGGCGATCTCCATACCGGAGAAGAACGCCGACAGCAACAACATCACCAAAACCACAACTATCGAACTGATAATCATCTCTTTATCTCAATATATTAATTGTCTATCTCCATAGACCGATCTACTGTGTTCCACTTTTTTATAGTAGTTGTGGGCTACTTTTCGTTACAAATTTGCCAATGGCAATGCACCCACCTATTCGGCCAATGTTACTTGTGTCTTCTCGATCTGTCGTTTCGGATCGTTGCGACGTTCGGGTGATGTTTTGCGTTCGGGAGTCTGTTCGAGTTGTCGGCGCGGAGCCTGCTCCGTCTTCGCATTGACAGGCCGCATAAACGAACTTCGCTTATCTCCATCACCGAGTGTATTGGTATTGATCATTCGCGAATCGCCTGATATTGAACTATTCATCATCGTAGAATCCTCGGGGCGATTCGGCTCGGCATCGATCCACATACGACCGCGATAGTGGCGGAAATGCCAATTTTTCATCTCTTCATCCGACTCAAAGCCCTCGCCAAACCAATAATCCTGACCCATCAAGACCTTACAATCGACATTCGAATAGATACGTTTCGATTTCTGATCCCAAAACAACTGCTGCGTATAAAGTGTCTGGTTGTCAGAGTTCTTCGCCACAACATTACCCTTCACCTCCCACAATTTTCGATCCTCGTAGAAGATGGCATAGTTAGCCGACAGATGCGACTCAATCTGCGTAGTATCATTCTCGCCCTTATAGGTTACGATGTCGATACCTTCGCGGAACTCCATATAGGGCTCTTTGGCGAGTTTATATCCCTCCATAAGAGGTGTTTGGAATCGATATGACTTTGCTCCGTTCTCGGTCATAACCATCACAAGATCGACACTATGCTCGGTCATAATGGTCTGCTCCGACTCCTGCTCAACGGGCTGCTCACCGCCGCAGGCAGTAAGCAAGATAGCACTCCCCACAATGGAGAGTGCTACCAATGCATATTTTCGGTATTCCAAACCTTTCATTCGGAACTCGAATTGTTACTTACTACTTGAAGCGAACGGTAGTCGAAGTACCTGCAGCCAAACCACACTTAACGGTGTAGCCCTGACCAGCCTTCAAATCGTTGAAGAAACCGTCCTCTGCAGTGGGGAAACCGCCACGATAAGCGCTCATCATCTTGTCAGCAACCTCAACTACGCGACTCTGCTCAAGATCGTTCTCCATCAACTTACGAGCCTGCGACATAACGTCGTATGCAGCCCAATAAACTGCGTTCTTGTCGATACCCTGGCAGCCACCCGAGGTAGCAGCGTAAGCCTGTGCCAAGAAGAAGTAAGCCAGACCGTTCTCGGGGTTGTGCTCACGAGCAGTCTTTGCAGCCTTTGCAGCCTCCGAGTAGTGGTTCTGTGCGATCTCCAAACCTGCGATACGCGAGTAGAGCTTCGAAAGCTCAACAGCGTCGGTAGTGTTACCCAATACGTCGTTGATATACTTCAACGCCTTATCGTTCTCACCACGGTTCTGGAATACGTTAGCCAGGAAGTCAGCAGTTGCAGCCGAAGGCTTAACAGCGTGCTGCTTCTCTGCAACCGAGATATAGAACTCATTCTCACCGCAATCCGAAGCACGCGACATCAACGAGAATGCACGCTCCAACAGCTCCTGATTCTCGGGCTCTGCCTCCAACTTCTCGCGGAAGAGCTTCTCCAAGTTCTCGCACTTTGCAGCGCCACTCTGGCCGAACAATGCCTCCAAGTTGCCCTTTGCCTCATCATCCGATGCAACCATCGGCGAGAAACGATCGTAAGCGTCAAGGATAGCACCGGCATCAACCTCGTTCCAAGTCTTGTAGTCCTCAACCAACTCCGAGAAAGCCAAAACTACGAAATCAGCCGCTACCTGATCGCCGCAAGCCTCAACAGCCTTTGCCATAATATCACGAACACCGGCACGATCCTCATACTTGTAGGTCAAATACTCACGAGCCTTCAAAGGATAGGTTGCAACAACGCCATACTTTGCGTGATCACCGAAGTAATCCATACGCAGGTCATAAACGTGCAACAGCGAATCAACCAACTCTGCCTTCTTTGCTGCATCCTTCTCGGCTGCGATGCGGCCCTTATAAGCGGTAGCACCATAGATGTAGATGTTTACGCTTGCCTTGGGGCACTTTGCAACGATGTCGGGGAACATACGGGTTACCTCGGCCCAGTTACGGTTTACATAAGCATCCTTGTAGAAGTTGTAAGCCAATACGTTAGCCTTACGCTCCTCGGGAGTATCACCATACTTTGCAAATGCGGGGCTGCTGAAATCCTGTGCAGATACAGCCATTGCAGCGATCGAGAACGCTGCCACGAGCAGTGATTTTAAGTTTTTCATCTCTCTAATAAGGTTAAAATTTAATATTTTTTGTTTTTTTAAGTTAGCTTATTATGCTCACGCTCTACTGTTAGTCAATCTTATAGCGCGAGAACCAATAGTCTTCGCCGAACATCGACATACCGAGCGAAATCTTAAAGTAGTTGTCGCGGATCAGACCATTCGACAGCGTACCGCGTCGGCCAAGTTCTACACCCACATCAATCGACGATGTTCCGAACAACTTAATCGGAATACCGACACCGAGCGTCAATGCCACCTCCGGCAACTTCGTTCCGTAGAAGGTCATATACGACTGACCGTAACGAGCACCCATGCGGTACGACCAACGGTTCAACACTCGACGAACGTCGCCGCGATTAGGGGTAAATTGAACACCGAGTTTATAGGTATGAGTATTGGTATAACCAACCTTATTTACCTCGTCATACTCATTTTTGCTCTCCCAATCCTGATAAACGTAGTCGAAACCTGCAACAACCTTCGGGCTGTGGAAGTAGAGACCTGCACTAATCGATCGGGGCAGAGCGATGGGGCTTACGCCCTTTTTCATCGAAACGGTATCGCTAAACACGTTGTTCGACGAAATAAACTCCTTCGTTTTAGCCTTCAACTCACCACCGAAATCATAGACGGCACCCACGGTCAATGCTGCTTTGGGTTTCATAATGATATGGTACTGCACACCTACGTTACCCATGATGCGCGAAGCACTCAAATTATTGAGCTTCGATGCCGACGAGAATGTACCCTGACCGGCCGTAAGAGCAGTGATTCGAGTCGTGTTAAAGCGGTCGATATCACCGACATAGAACATTGCCGAAGCACCAATATAGAATCGCTTGAAGGGCTCCCAACCCATAGCCAACTTCGCCTCGGTAATCGAGCCTTCGCCCGTATAGTAGTAATCTACATAACCGATATCGGCCAAAACGTCGGGATTTTTCTCCTCGGTCAGAATTCGATAACCAACGCTGCTATAAGGAGTTACGCTCGCGCTCATCGCCAGGCGCTTGGTAATCGGGAACTGAATCGCGATATCGCGCACGTTAAACGAATTGAAGCTCGTCTTTGCGTCGCCCTGCTTTGCGTAGAAGTTCTGACCTTCGAGGCCGAAGTTAAATATGAATGACTGCTGCATCATATTGCCCAGCGCAGCAGGATTTAACGGGTTATGAACCAGATTGCTCTGCATTGCGACACCGACACCGCCCATCGATCGTTGAGCAACGGTACCGGGAGTGTGCAACTCACCTACGCCATACATTGTGTAGGGCGAAAACGCATTAAGGCTGATTTCCTGTGCATTAAGAGCCGCAGGAGCAACAGCAAAAGTCGCCGTAGCGAGCAAGATTAGTATGTGTCTAAAAATTCGCATTAGTTTCAATTATTCAGGCAGATAGGGATAAAAAGCCCAATCGTAACTGCAAATATCGTGTTTTTAATTTGTTTCACAAAATTTTAAGGCAAAAAATCAACTTTCTACCCCATTACACTCCGTTAATGAGCGCAGAGAGCGCAAAGTTTGCCACGCTGATTCGATACTCTTTACATCTCTAACGGTCATTGCCAGTCTATTATTATTCTGACGCAGAACAAATTTTTGCGGTCGGGCCGTAATTGTGCGCAAAAGATTCATAAAAACGTCGCTTTTGAAGTATGGCGACTGCGAATTTGAGATAAAATGGACTATCATCAGGCCATTTTTAACCTTCACTCGCTCCAAACCGAGCGCGATAGCCTCTCGACGCAGACGCACAACATTCATCAACTCGCTCGCCTCGCGCGGCAGCGGACCGAAACGGTCGATCAATCGCTGCTCGAAGGCCTGCAAATCGCCCTCGCGGGTCAGATTGTCCAGCTCACGATAGAGTCGCAACTTCTCGGCCGTCTGACCGATATAACCATCGGGCAACAACGCCTGCACGTCGATATCGATCGTTGTATCATCGACATATCGCACCTCGTTTGTCCCCTTTGCAAACTGTTCGGCATCAGGTAGGTCGTGCATATCTACACCCTCGCTGCGCAGCTCGGCCATAGCCTCGGCCAAAATCTTCTGATAGGTTTCAAAACCGATATCGGCGATATAGCCACTCTGTTCCGCACCCAGCAGGTTGCCCGCGCCGCGAATATCAAGGTCCTGCATCGCGATATTGAAGCCCGAGCCCAGATCCGAGAACTCCTCGATTGCTCGCAGACGGCGACGCGCATCATCCGTAAGCAGTTCATCGGGCGGCGACAGCAGATAGCAATATGCCTTTTTATCGGAACGTCCCACGCGACCACGCATCTGATGCAACTCGCTGAGTCCGAACTTATGAGCACCGTCGATAATGATCGTATTGGCATTCGGGATATCTATACCATTTTCTACTATCGAGGTTGCAATCAACACATCGAAATCGCCATATATGAAGTCCATAATGAGCTTCTCCATATCCTGCGCATTCATTCTTCCGTGGCCGATTGCCGTTCGAGCCTTGGGGCAAATACGCGCAATCATACCCTGAATCGTGAGCAGATCGTCGATGCGATTATGCACGAAATAGACCTGTCCGCCTCGCGCCAACTCCGCCTCGATCGCCTCACGAATGATCTCCTCGCCGAACAGATGTGATTCAGTTACAATAGGTTGGCGATTGGGTGGCGGGGTCGAGATTACCGATAGATCGCGCGAGCCCATCAACGAGAACTGCAACGTACGAGGGATAGGCGTTGCCGTCAGCGTCAGCGTATCGACATTGACACTCATCTGGCGCAGCTTCTCCTTTGCTCCCACGCCGAATTTCTGCTCCTCGTCAATAATCAGCAAGCCCAAATCCTTGAATTTGACATTCTTGCCTAAAATCTTATGTGTTCCGATCAAAATATCGATCTTGCCCGCTTCGAGATCGGCCAACGTAGCCGTAACATCGCGTGTAGATTTTGTTCGGCTCAAATGTTCAATTCTCACGGGGAACTCTCGCAGACGGTGCGAGAAGGTGCGGTAATGTTGCAACGATAGAATTGTTGTAGGCACCAATACAGCCACCTGCTTGCCATCCGTAACAGCCTTAAACGCCGCGCGCACAGCCACTTCGGTCTTTCCAAAGCCCACATCGCCACACACCAGACGGTCCATCGGGCGGGTCGATTCCATATCCTGTTTAACAGCCTCAACCGCCTTTTGCTGATCGGGCGTATCCTCATACTCGAACGAGGCTTCCAATTCATGTTGCAGATATCCATCGGGCGAAAACGCAAAACCGGGGGTCGCCTTACGCTTGGCATAGAGGGCTATAAGCTCGCGAGCGATATCCTTAACCGCCTTTTTGGTCGCATTTTTCAACTTCTGCCAAGCGCCCGATCCAAGTTTGTGGATCTTCGGCGGCTCGCCATCGCCCGATTTATAACGAGCAATACGGTGCAGCGAATGGACATTCACCAACAGCACATCACCATCGCGATACTCCAATTTGATCGACTCAAACTGCTTACCATTCTCGACCGTTCGCACCAGACCACCGAAACGGCCCACGCCGTGATCGACATGAACGACATAGTCGCCCACCTTCAAAGCATTCAGTTCGGCCACCGTAAGACTCTCATCGCGAGCAATTTCGCCACGCAAGCGATAACGATGATAGCGATCGAAGATCTGATGATCGGTATAGCAACACATCCTCAAACGTGGCCAAACAAAGCCCTCATGCAGTGTCAGCGACAGCGGCGTAAAGCGCACCGAGGCGCGTCCCGACTGGCGGAAGACATTGGTCAGTCGCTCGATTTGTGCTCTATTTTCCGAAAGGATATATGAAGTGAAGCCCTGCATTGCACGCGCCGTAAGGTCATCGGCAAGCAGGCCAAAGTTCTTATTAAAAGCGGGTTGTGGCGATGTTGCAAAGTCCAACGAGCACTCTGCCGCGCGTTGTTGCGCCTCCGAACGATGCATCAGCATCACCGCCGCGCGGCTATCGGCCACAAACAGATTGCCCGACACCACACGCTCATCGACCTCCTCCACATCACGACCATCAGACAACAGACGTTTGCGAATGTCGTTCATTCGGCGCACCATATGCAACGGATCGTCGATCCAATAGCAGACCTTCGCCCCTGCGAATGTTGCCACCGAGACACGTGCTTGCTCCACTTCGCGCAGGTTGGGGATGATCTCGACACGATTCAAACGCTCCTTCGACAGCTGCGACGAGATATCGAACGAACGGATCGAATCGACCTCATCGCCAAAGAAATCGATACGGAACGGGCGGCTCTCCGAGTATGAAAACAGATCGACAATACCGCCTCGCAGCGAATATTGTCCCGGCTCATAGACAAAATCGACACGCTCGAAACCCGCTTCAATCAACTGCTCAACCAGATTTTCGTGCGAAAGATGATCACCCACACGCACCGTGATTGTGCGCGAATCCATCTCGCGCTCATCCACAACCGTTTCGGCCAACGCTTCGGGATAGGTACAGACGACGAGATATCCGCCATTGAAGTTACGAATTGCATTCAGTGCCGCCGTACGTTGCACCGAGCCTGCGGCATCGGCCTGCCCGAACTGAATCGAACGTTTATACGACGTTGGCAGAAACATTACTCGCTCGGCATCGAGCAACGCATAGAGATCAGCCGCCGCGTATGCCGCCGCATCGCGATCATCGGCCACGATAAGATGCACACCGCCACGACGCTTCACCGTAGCCGCCACCGTAGCCGTATAGGCACTTCCGGCCAGAGCCTCCAATCGCAACGACATAACTCCCCCATCGAGCTGGCGATTCAGCTCGACAAAGGTCTCATCGCTGGCAATAGCACTCAAAAGCTGCTCGCGGGGTGTCATATATATTTATATATTAAGGTATAGATTTTGGGGCGGCTCAACACCGCCCCTACTCTTTATATGTTCGTTACCGATAAGGTTAATCAACCAAATTTCGGCCCTTGCGATCGAGATAACGCGTCTCGACTACGCCAATCGACTGATCCTCCGTAATCGCAATGCGGCAACGATAGCGCAAGCACCAACGCAGGCGCAACGAGAACAATCCTCGTTTCAGGAACGAAGCCACATAGGGGCTGACACGCAGGCGGATATACTTGATACCCTTGTCGCCGGCCAGATACGAAATCTGATTCTCGATCTTGCGGTCGAGCAGGATCGTAGGCTCGATCTTTCCCGTTCCATAGCAGGTCGGGCAGACATCCTTCACATCCGAAATGGCCTCGGGGCGCACTCTGTGGCGCGTGATCTGCATCAAACCAAACTTCGACAACGGCAAAATGGTATGCTTCGCGCGATCATCGGCCATCAATTTGGTCATATGTTCATGCAACAACTGGCGATTCTGCGCCTTGTGCATATCAATAAAATCGACAACGATAATACCGCCCATATCGCGCAGACGCAACTGACGAGCGATCTCGGCCGCTGCGGCCATATTGACCTCCATCGCCGTAACCTCCTGATCGTCTTCCTTTTTGGTTCGGTTGCCGCTATTAACATCAATAACGTGCATAGCCTCCGTGTGCTCAATAATCAGATATGCTCCGCGCTTCAACGAAACGTACTTAGCAAAGAGCGACTTGATCTGCTTCGAGATGTCGAAATTATCGAAGATGGGCACCGAACCCTTATAGTGGCGAACGATCTTCTCCTTATCGGGAGCGATCACCTTGATATATTCACGAATCTGCTCATACATAGCCTGATCATCGACCGTAATCGACGAGAACGAACTATTGAGCAAATCGCGAATAATTGCGTGCGCACGATTCAACTCGCTGAGCAACAACGCGGGCGGCACCTCGTGGCGCACATTCTCCAACGCTTCGTGCCACTTATCGATAAGCGAACGAATATCGTGTTCAACATCTGCATCGCTGGCACCCTGCGCCGCCGTACGGATAATAACACCAAAATTACGCGGCAGAACGCTCTGTGCGATACGTTTCAGACGTTTTTTCTCCTCATTCGAACGTATCTTCTGCGAAATGAAGACCTTGTTCGAAAAGGGCACAAGCACCACATTACGACCTGCCAACGACACATCGGCAGTCAAACGCGGGCCTTTGGTCGAGATGGCCTCCTTTGCCACCTGTACCATAATGCTCTGTCCCACTTGCAGATACGAGCCAATCTTACCATTTTTCTCGATGATTGGTTCGAGTTGCATATTTTCAAGACGCATCGGACGGCGACCTCCATTCTGTCCTGCGATCAACTTCGAGAGCGAAGCGAACTGCGTACCGAGGTCGAGATAGTGAATAAATGCATCTTTCTCGTGGCCAATATTGACAAAAGCGGCATTCAATCCGGGCATAATCTTGCGAATTCGCCCCAAATAGATGTCGCCGACGGCAAATCCCGTCTTGCACTGTTCTTTATTTAGTTCGACCAAAACCTTGTCTTCGACCAGAGCAATCGTGATTTCAGTCGGCGTTACATTGATAACTAATTCTCTGTTCATATATGGATAGTTCCGCTTTGACTTTGCCCTTTTCGAGGCGGCACGGGCGGAAACGACGACCGTACCTTGCTATTTATTTGATTTAGAGCGCATCGAAGTGGCTTGGCCGACTTAACACGCTATGCTGTTTGTTCACTGCTCTCGGCCTATGTTCTTTGAATCGGGGTGGCGCGAGGAGTCGAGTGGCGGATGAGGATGTCGGGCTTTGGAGTCTGTTCTTTGAGTTGTTCTTTGAGTTGTTCTTTGAATTGGGGGCCGACCTAAAACCTCGCCGCTTGTGGTTGGTGTTTGATTCTTTCGAATCGGTGTTGTTTGATAACAAATAAAGCCAAAAACCGCGAAAGCGGCTTTTAGCTTTATTTATTGCGCTCGTGCATATGTGAGCTACCTACTTCTTCTTCTTATGACGATTCTTGCGAAGACGCTTCTTACGCTTGTGGGTAGCCATCTTATGCCCCTTTCTTTTCTTACCGCTTGGCATAATTTTGTAATTTTAAGAGTGAATAAACTTGCCTAAATTATTTTACCTTAGCAACAAAGCTCTTAGCGGGCTTGAATGCGGGAATGTTGTGCTCAGGAATGGTGATGGTAGTGTTCTTCGAGATGTTACGAGCCACCTTGGTAGCACGCTTCTTGATGATGAAGCTACCGAAACCACGCAGATAAACGTTGTTGTTCTCAGCCAACGAGTCCTTTACGCTCTCCATAAAAGCCTCTACAATCTGCTGTACCTGAACTTTCTCAACACCGGTACTCTTGGCAATTTCGTTTACGATATCAGCCTTTGTCATAGTTGTATGTTTTTTAAGTTAATTGTTCGTTAGAGAGTGCAAATATACGATAATATTTAATTAATAACCAAACAGAAACACTTTTTTTATTCATTTTTTTACATTGAGCCCGTTTCTTACGCAATCGGGTGATGTCAAGCGCGATACAACAAAAATCATCCCAAATATCAGTCAATCAGCGAGATAGGTTATATCACTACTGATTATCAAACAGTTACACGCAACAAGTGCAAAAAATGCTCCATTTTTCACGTTTTACCGCCCTACAACACAATAAATTGCTCCTATTTTGCATTATCCAACTATAATAAGTACCTTTGTAGTGGTTGCCGAGGCACCAATCTTCGACAGAACGGCTCGACAACCACAACCAAATTTCGACGATACACATTTTATTAATATGGTAAAGATTCTATGGGTTGATGACGAAGTGGAGCTGTTGAAGCCCCACATCCTCTTCCTCAAAGCCAAAGGCTACGAGGTGGATACCTGCAACAACGGCTACGATGCGATCGAGATGGCCTCGGCCGAGAGCTATGATCTGATCATTCTCGACGAGATGATGCCCGGCATCACGGGACTCGAAACGCTACCCCGCATCAAGGAGATCCGCCCCACCACGCCTATCATTATGGTAACCAAGAGCGAGGAGGAGAATATTATGGACAAAGCGGTCGGCTCGAAGATTGCCGACTATCTGATCAAACCCGTGAATCCCAATCAGGTACTGCTCTCTATCAAAAAGAATGTACATTCGCAACAGCTTGTAACCGAGCAGACTACGGCCGACTATCGCGCCGAGTTCGGTCGCATTGCGGCACAGGTAAGCTCGGCTCGTTCGTTCGAGGAGTGGTGCGCCATCTACAAGAAGATTGTCAGCTGGGAGGTCGAGCTTTCGGACTCGACCGACAAGAGCATCAAGGAGGTCCTCTCCTACCAGAAGGCCGAGGCCAATAACGAATTCTGCAAATTCGTACGTCGTAACTACTCATCGTGGATTAACCGACGCGATGAGCAGACCCCCGTAATGTCGCATACACTGATGCGTAGCAACATCTTCCCCGTTGTTGATGAGAACACAAAGACCACACTGCTGCTGATCGACAATTTCCGCTACGACCAGTGGCGTTCGATCAACTCGATGCTGCACCCCTTCTTCGATGTTGCGGTCGATGATTTCTACTGCGCGATTCTTCCCACTGCGACGCAATATGCTCGTAATGCGATATTTGCAGGTCTTATGCCCCTCGCGATCGACAAGTTGATGCCCAAACTTTGGCTCAACGACAACGAGGAGGGTGGCAAAAACCAATATGAGGAGGATTTCCTCCAACGTCAGATGCGCACAAGTGGCAAAAACTACCGCTACACCTTCGACAAACTTGTCCGCCCCGAAGCAGGTCGCAAGTTGATCGACAATATTCAGAGGGTCTATGATGCCGATTTTTCGGTCATCGTCTATAACTTCCTCGACATCCTCTCGCACGCCCGCACCGAGACCGAGATCATCCGCGAGCTGACCGAGGATGAGGCGGCATTCCGTTCGCTCACCCGTTCGTGGTTTGAACATTCGGATCTGTTCGTGATCCTCAAAATGCTCTCCGAGCGTGGCCACACGGTCATCATCACCTCGGACCACGGCACCATTCGCGTAACCAACCCTGTGAAGGTTGTCGGCGACCGCGAAACGTCGTCGAACCTGCGCTACAAGACGGGTCGCAACCTTAATTATAATACGCGCGAGGTCTATGACATTACGCGCCCCGAAGAGATTCAGCTCCCCGCAGGATCGCTCACGTCGAGCTACATCTTCGCCTACAACAGCGATTTCCTGGTCTATCCGAACGATGCCAACCGCTTTGTGCGCTACTACAAGAACACGTTCCAGCACGGAGGTATCTCGATGGAGGAGATGATCGTACCCTATATTGTATTGAAGCCCAAGCAGTAACTCGAGCACACAACACATAAAAAGAGAGCCTACCCCCATTAGGGATAGGCTCTCTTTTTGTCAATAATCGGTTAATCGATTTCGAATGTTCGGGCCGAGTCGCTGTCGATCGTAATCGAGACGGTCATCACATCGTCGGGCAACAACTCCTCGATCTTTTCGGGCCACTCGACAAGACAGAGAGCATCACTGTAAAAATACTCCTCATAACCCATATCAAAGGCCTCCTCGACGCGATCGATACGATAAAAATCGAAGTGATATACCACACCGCCCTCGTCTGTATCGTACTCATTTACAAGTGCAAACGTAGGACTCGTAACCACATCGCCCGAGCCCAATGCCGCCACGATCTCGGCGATAAGCGTAGTCTTTCCCGCACCCATCGGTGCACGAAAAGCGACCACATTTCTGCCATTCAGACGCTCGATTACAGCATCTGCCACGCGCGAAAGTTCGGCCAACGACGAGATTGATATCTTCAACTTATTCTCCATCTTCAACCATTAAAAGAGTGCGCTATTCAGACCCGTAGCGATCTGCTCGGCCATCTTATCCATCGCCTCCTGTATCTTACCGCCGATCATCATTCGCATCATCATATTGAGCTCGACGTGCAACACCATACGCATACGCGTATCGTTCGGATCGACCTCGTGCAACTGCAACCAGAAGGTGAAATCCATCGGGGTCGATTCGCCGCTGACGATCTTAACCAGCTTTGGCTCAACGCGATCGATAATGCGCATCGAGGCCGTAAAGCCCTTGACTTTGAACGAGCAGGTATCCTCGGTAGCCTGCCACTCATCGACGCGATCCTTCAATACCGGAGTGAAGTTGTCGAAGCGGCTTGCCATCGCGTAGATCTGCGCTGCGGGGCGGCGGATCTGCACCTGCTTACTTTCGTATTTCTCCAATCCCATACGCGTCGTTACTCATCTTTACGCCACTGCGACGGATTTTTACGCCACTCCTGCAAAGTTTCGAGTTCCTCCTCCTTCACGTAGCCCTCTTCGGCTGCGAGCGAGATCATTGCGCCGTAGTTGCTCAACGTATCGAGCTTAACGCCAGCCTTCTCGAAGTTCTCAACCGCAACGGGGAAACCGTAAGTGAAGATTGCAACCATACCCAACACCTCGCAACCTGCCTTGCGCAGAGCCTCGACAGCTGCCAACGAGCTACCGCCGGTCGATACCAGATCCTCGATTACAACAACCTTTGCACCGGGCTTAACATCGCCCTCGACCTGATTCTCAAGACCGTGCGACTTGGGAGCCGAGCGAACATAGATAAAGGGTTTGCCCATCTTCTCGGCAGCCAGCACGCCGTGAGCGATTGCGCCCGTAGCAACACCTGCTACCACCTCAACTTCGGGATATTTTTCGGCGATCACCTCGGCAAAGCTCTCATAAACGAGCTTTCGAGCCTCGGGAAACGACAAAATTTTGCGATTATCGCAATAAATCGGCGAGTGCCAACCCGAAGCCCATGTAAAATAATTTGCAGGACTGAGTTTTATTGCCTTAATTTGCAGTAGCGTTTGTGCTACTTTTCGTTCAATTGCATTCATAAGCGAACAATGTATATAGTTTATTTCAATAACAAAACGATCCGATTCGACCGTGTAGCGCACATCGAAGGCTCTTTGCGCATCGATGGGGGCACGCTACTCCGTATGGTTGATATCGCAAAGTTATTGCAAATAATTGAGAATTCCGATAGTATCGAGATATTATCAGAGGATTTCGAAGCGGTTTTCGCCCATTTTTGCTCGTTTTTCATCGAGGTCGAGGCCGCAGGCGGTGTAGTTGCCGACGGCGAGGGGCGCGTTGTGATGATCTTTCGTCGCAAACGCTGGGACCTCCCAAAGGGACACCTCGACGAAGGCGAGAGTCTTGCAGAGTGCGCCGCACGCGAGGTGCGCGAGGAGTGCGGATTGGAGCAAGTCGCTGTCGATGAGCTAATTTGCCCAACGTTGCACATCTACAACACCTACGGTCGTTGGGAGCTAAAACGCACCTGGTGGTATGCAATGCGATGCAAAAGCTCGACCGCAACCACGCCCCAGAGCGAGGAGGATATTGAATGTGTCGAGTGGTGCGAGCTGAATGAGGCTCTTCGCCGTTCGCAAAGCGAGAGCTATCCCACAATCGCCAAAGTTATGCAGGAATACAAAATTATGCAGACAAGCAGAAACAAACTATAAAACCATTTTACGATGAAAAAACTTATTCTTTTTATGGCACTTATTACATTTGCCGCAACCTCTTGTCAGAACGAGAGCAAGCCCACACCGCTTGCGATCGATAACGCTCTGACCGAGGCGGAGATCGAGGCAGGCATTCTCTCGCCCGAAGTGATGTGGAAGATGGGTCGCGTAGGCTCGTCGTCGCTCTCGCCCAATGGTGAGCAGGTAGTCTACACTGTTACCTATTATAATATGGCAGAGAATCGCGGTGTTACCTCGATTTACGTGCAGGAGGTCAATGGTGGCGAGCCGCGCCAGCTGACCGACAACGCTGGTAACGACGTTAGCCCGCAATGGGCAGCCGACAGCAAGTCGCTCTTCTTCCTCTCGAATCGTAGCGGATCGATGCAGATCTGGAACGTAACCACTGCCGACGCGATGTTGCGCCAGGTATCGGACATCGAGGGCGACATCGAGGCTTTCGGTATCGCACCGACGGGCGAGAAGGTCTATTACGTTCAGCCTGTACACGTTAAGGACATTCTCTCGAAGGATGTTTATAAGGATATGGACAAGTCGAAGGCTCGCATCTACGACGACCTGATGGCTCGCCATTGGAGCTATTGGGATGAGGGCGACTACCGCCACATCTTCGTTGCCGACTTCGATGCAGCGAAGGGCATCTCGAATCCCGTTGATATCATCGGCTCGGAGGCTGCTTGGGACACTCCGCTGGCACCCTATTTTGACGCTGCCGAGATCGCGTGGAACAATGCAGGTAGCGCGCTGGCCTACACCTGCAAACCGCTGACAGGCACCGAGTATGCCGTTTCGACCGACTCGGATGTCTATGTTTATGACCTTGCAAGCGGCAAGACCGAGAACATCTGCAAGGGTTACTTCGTAGGTGAGGAGCCCGTGGAGGATCCCCGTCTGCGCATTATGCCCACGATGGCAGGTTACGATAAGTACCCCGTTTGGTCGCCCGACGACAGCCAGATCGCTATCCGCTCGATGCGCCGCCCCGGCAACGAGAGCGATAAGGATCGTCTGTTGGTTTATAACCGCGCCGAGCGTTCGTTCGTAGATGTTACCGAGCGTTTCGACTACAACGCCGCAAATGTAGTTTGGGAGGGCAACGAGTCGATCTACTTCATCGCACCGATCGAGGCTACACATCAGGTTTGCCGCGTGGCTGTCGCTACGGGTGAGGTCGAGGTGCTGACCGAGGGCGATCACGACATCAACGCCTTTACGAAGGTGGGCGAGAAGATGGTTGCCGAGATCACAACCATTTCGTCGGCTACCGAGCTCTATACTATTGATACAGAGGGTACTATTGCACAGCTTTCGAACGTCAATAAGCCCATCTACGACAATATCACGATGGGTCGCGTCGAGAAGCGTTGGGTTAAGACCACCGACAACAAGCAGATGCTCGTTTGGGTGATCCTGCCTCCCAACTTCGACCCCGCACAGAAATATCCTACGCTGCTCTACTGCCAGGGTGGTCCGCAGAGCGTCGTAAGTCAGTTCTGGAGCTACCGCTGGAACTTCCAGCTGATGGCGGCACAGGGCTACGTTGTTGTTGCTCCGAACCGTCGCGGTCTGCCCTCGTTCGGTCAGGAGTGGCTCGATCAGATTTCGGGCGATTATAGCGGTCAGAATATCCGCGACTACCTCTCGGCTATCGACGACGTTGCTCGCGAGCCTTGGTGTGATCGCGATCGTATGGGTTGCGTCGGCGCATCGTATGGCGGCTACTCGACCTTCTTCCTCGCAGGTAACCACGAGAAGCGTTTCAAGGCGTTCATCGCTCACTGCGGTATCTATAACTTCGAGTCGATGTATGGCGAGACCGAGGAGTTGTGGTTCGTAAATAACGACTACGGCGGCTCGTATTGGGACAAGTCGAACGCTACGGCAATGCGCTCGTACGCAAATTCGCCCCACAAGTTTATCGACCGCTGGGATTCGCCCATTCTGATCTTCACGGGCGAGTACGACTTCCGCATCCCCTACACCCAGAGCTTGCAGGCCTTCACCGCTGCTCGCGTTCGCGGCTTGGATTCGCGCCTGGTAGTATTCGAGAACGAGGGTCATCAGGTATTCCAGCCGCAGAACTCACTCACTTGGAATCGTGAGTTCTTCTCGTGGCTCGACAAGTACGTGAAGAATCCTGCCGAGTAACACTCGCTCTGCAAGATTTCTGCGAACAAACTGCCGCGCTCCTACTTCGGGGCGCGGCTTTTTTATCAATAAATTGGTGATTCTTTGAAATCGCCACACTTTCGCGGGCTCGCCCTTCGGGCGACCGCCCCAGCTCGCGAAAGTGCGCCTGCCAATATGAACAGAGTCCCAAAAACAAAAAACCCACACCGACGGTGTGGGTTTCTCGTAAGTTCTAATGAACTTTATGCGTTAGCCTTCTTGCGGCTTGCCTTCTTGGCTGCGGTAGCCTTATCCAACTCGTTGATGAAGTCCGACAGAACGTTCATATAGTTGATAAATGCCTCGTAAGCCGAATCGTAGGGATTGAAGTAGCTATGTACGTCGCCATCCGAGAACCACTTGGTTGCCATATAGTAGAAGTGGTCCGAAGTCTGCAAGAAGTTCCAAACAGCCTCATAATCGGGGTTCTTCAAAGCGCGAACCTTATCCTTCTGTGCGTACAGCTTTGCAAAGGCCTCGTTCTGCAACTCGTTACCAAGCCAAGCGGTTACGTCGCGCTCCTCATCAGCCCACGACATTGCGTGCGGGCAGTACAATACTGCAACGGGCTGATACTTCGCAGCGGTCTCGCTCACGGTGCCGAACTCCAACTCGCCACTTGCCAACGCTGCTGCGGGCAGTGCGCGCATAAAGTCGAAGATACCGGTCTCGGCCCACTGGTGCTCGCCAAAGGTCTCATAGTCCATAAAGAGGTTCAGCACCTCGCCATTCTCGCCCTTCAACCAATCAACATACTTGTCGGTGGTCAGAGGATACTCGTTCCAACCCTGGTTCGAGAAACGGAATGCGATATCGTCGCTCAACTTATAGTTACGCAGCAAAAGACGCAACTTCTGATCGATAGCGTTTGCATATACGTAGTCGGGGCTCTTCCAACCCATCACGTGGCGCGCACCCTCGGCCAACATAGTCTTGAAGCCCATCTCGGCTACCATCTGACCAATCTCATCCGAGTAGATCAACTCGGTGTTGCGGAAAGCAGTCGGTTTCTGACCGAACTCCTTCTTGATCAATGCAGTGTGAGCCTTAACCTCACGAACAAACTCATCCTTGTCAGCCAACGAAGCCAGCGAGTGCGAGTAGGTCTCGGCCAAGAACTCAACGCAGCCCGTTTTAGCCAACTCCTTGAACGACTCCAATACCTCGGGAGCATACTCACGGAACTGGTCGATAGCCGTACCGGTGATCGAGAACGACACCTTGAATGCGCCCTTATGCTCCTTGATCAGGTTCAAGAGCAGCGAGTTCATAGGCAGATAGCACAAACGAGCCACCTTCTGCATAATCGACTGGTTGGTCAGATCATCCAGATAGTTGTGGTCCTTGCCCATATTAAAGAAGCGGTACTTGCGCAGACGAAGCGGCTGATGTACCTGAAAATAAAGACAGATTGTTTTCATTGTATGTGTTTTTTTATTTTTATTACATTACCGATTCATATACCGCCTTGACCTTGGCTGCGGCCTTATCCCATTTCAGGCCTTCAACCTCTTCAAGACCCTTCTGCATAAACATCTTCGACAGTGCGGGATAGCAAACCAGCGCGTGGATAGCGTCGGCCATTGCATCAACATCCCAATAATCGACCTTAATTGCATAGTCAAGCACCTCGGCAACACCCGACTGCTTCGAGATAATTACCGGTACGTTCGACTTCATAGCCTCCAAAGGCGAGATTCCGAACGGCTCCGAAACCGAAGGCATAACATATACGTCGCTCAACGTAAACATCTTATGCACATCAGCACCACGCAAGAAGCCTGTAAAGTGGAAACGGTCAGCGATACCCAGACGAGCCACACGACGGATCACGTGGTTCATCATATCGCCGCTACCTGCCATTACGAAACGTACGTTCGGAACGCGCTTCAATACCTTTGCAGCCGCCTCGACAAAGTAGTCGGGACCCTTCTGGAAGGTGATACGACCCAGGAAGGTTACGATCTTCTCATCAACGTAGCGCTCTGCATCGTTGGTCTGGCCCTCGGCGAAACGAACGGCGTTATGTACCGTTACGACGCGATCCGAAGGAATACCATACTTCTCGATACAGATGTTACGCGTAAGGTTACTTACTGCGATTACGCGATCGGCACCCATCATACCCGAACGCTCGATCTCATAGACGCGCGTATCGATATTATCATCCGACGAGCGGTCGAACGAGGTCGCGTGCATATGTACAACCAGCGGCTTACCCGAAACACGCTTTGCGGCGATACCTGCATAGTAGGTCATCCAGTCGTGAGCGTGGATAACGTCAAACTGACCTTCGAGATCCTTTGCCACCTGTGCTGCTACCATCGTATAGCGAGCAATCTCCTCGAAGAGGTTTGCGCCATACTTACCCGAGAAGGTGTATCGCTGCTTCCATACGTCGCCGTGCTGCCACGTGCGGCGACCCGTCTTAACATACTCATCGTGATACGATGCAAACTCCTCCGGGGTGATGTAAGGCACCATATTCGAGTCGATATGAACAAACGAGATTTTGCTCCACAGATCCTCGGCACCCTCCGTCGGACCGAACTCGGTCTCAACATCGCTCGCATTGACCACCTTAACGAAACGCTGGTCCTCATCACCCGATGCCTTCGGCATCACGAAGATAACCTCAACGTCGTTCTTGGCCAAACCGCGAGTCATACCGTAGCAGGCTGTACCCAGACCACCGGCGATATGGGGAGGGAATTCCCAACCGAACATTAATACTCTCATTGTTATTCCTCCTTATTTATTTTTTCGTTACTTTCTTGGTAGTCTTCTTTGCAGCGGGCTTCTCCTCCTTTGCTGCCTTCTCGGCCTTCGGAGCGCACTTCTTCGCACCACACTTCTTTGCGGGCTTCTCTGCAACCTCTGCCTTCTCGACCTTTGCCTCGGCCTTTACAGCCTTCTTCACTGCCTTCTTGGCGGGCTTGCGGTAGCTCTCGATCATCTCGTTGATGCGCAGAACTGCTGCAACGCTCCAAGCCTGCGATACGGCACCGCGAGGTGCGTGCGGGGGATCACCGTCGTAGATCTCGTTAATCGAGCCGATACCCGAGGTGGTCAGATCCTCCTCAAAGTCAGCCAACATATCCTCGGCTGCCTGCAAGAACTTCTCGCCCTTCAAGTCGAAACCAGCCTTCACGTAGTGCTCCATCATCCATACCCATACGGTACCCTGGTGGTATGCCAAGTCGCGAGTGCGCTGATCGCCCTCGATGCGACCCTGATAGAGCGGGTTGCGAGGCGACAACGTACGCAGACCCTTCGGCGTTGCCAAGTGCTGACGAACTACGCGATAAACATTAACACACTGCTCTGCGTTGAGCATCTTATAATCCATCGAGCAAGCGATGATCTGGTTCGGGCGGATAAACTTATTAACCTCGCCCTCTACGGTTACATAGTCAGCCAAATAGGCATCGCGATCCAACCAGAACTTCTCGATAAACGACTTCTTAATCAGTTCGGGCAGCTCCTTCCAAGCGGCAACGAACTCCTTGTCCTTATATTTGCGAGCCAGCTCCAAGGTGTAGCAAACTGCGTTATACCACAGAGCATTCACCTCGACCTGATAGCCCTCACGACCCGTTACGGGCTTGCCATCAACTACGGCATCCATCCAAGTCATAGCCAGCGAGGGATGACCTGCACGCACCAGACCGTTTGTATCAACTGCAACCCACTCGCCGATACCGCGACGGAAGGCCTCCAAGACCTCCTTCATCTTCTCGCCATAGCGAGCCCAAACATCCTTTGCGCCGACGTGCTTCTCCAACTGCTGCAAGGTCCAGAAGAACCACAAAGCTGCATCAACCGAGTTATACGACTCGCCGAGGTTGGGGAACAGACCATTCTTGATGTCGCGAACCTGCGTATCCAGAACGTCCAGACAGCTCTGAACATCGCCCTGCGAAAGGGTCAGACCCGGCAGTGCAATGAAGGTGTCGCGACCCCAATGACCGAACCAGGGATAACCTGCGATAACGTCGGTACGCTCACCGCGACGAACGATGAACTGACGAGCCGAGTGGCGCAGGCAGCTCAAGAAATCGACCTTATTGGTACGACGAGCCAACTCCTCCTCAAACAGCTTGTCGATCTGCTTTGCCGTAGGCATCTCCTCGAGCGAGCACGAGAAGATCACGCTTTCGCCCTTTGCGATCTCACCCTCAAAGTAGCCGGTAGTCATCAAGTCCTCGTGTGCGGGATAACCGCGACGAGCCTCCTCTGCATACTCAAAGTTGTAGTACCAATCGGGAGCCGCAACGAACTCCATAGCCTTCTTGTTGGTCTGCATAAACAGCCAGGGGAACTCTGCATACATACGGGTCTTAACGCCGTTCTTAACGGGATACGAATGACCGTTAGCATACATATTGGCCTGACCTACGGTGTGGTTTTCGCGGAAAGCGAGGAAGGGGCGCAGACGCAGAACGGTGCGCGAGTGAGCATCCACGAGAGTATAGCGGATCAACAACTGCGTGCGCGAGTGAATCCACAACATCTCCTTACGCAACACAACGCCACCTACACGATAGGTAATCGTGGGGGTCGGAGTGTACTGGAAGTCGATGATGTACTTGTGGCCTCGGGGCTCATAGATACCCGGGAAGCGGTGCAGCGCGAGGTTGAACGCCTGATCGTGCTGAATTACGGTTTCGTCGAGCGACGAGAGCAGCACGAAGCGGCGATCCGTTTCGTCGATAGGAGTAACAACCAGACCGTGATACTTACGCGTATTGCAGCACACGATGGTAGTACTCATATAACCGCCCTTACGATCGGTCGAGAGCATCTCGCGTTGCAGCGAATACTCCAAGTTACCGAGTTGGTCTTTGTCAAAATTAAGTACTGACATATTATATTTGTTTAGATTTGTTCACAAAATTGCTATAAAGATAGACATTTTTTCGCTAAATGCAATAAAACCAGCGACTTTTTTATTGCTTCGACAATTTTTCACCTACCATCGAGACTTTTCAAAGGATTAGAAATTTTCGTTTCTTCCATTCAAGTTTTCAAGGCAGAGAATCTTCGAAATAGACAAAATGAGTCGGGAGATCGCCCTTGCGACCTCCCGACCTCATTTTCAATGCTGTTATGCCCACTTAACCAGAGCGAAGTCCATACGGTGCGACAGCTTGTCGTTCTTGGGGAACACACGCAATGCCACGTCGTACGAGCCTGTACGCTCGGGAGTGATATCGAGAGTATAAACCACGTGGCTGCCCTCGGTCTTCTCGACCTTCAACTCGTGAGTCGAGATTACCTTTACGCCCTGACCCTGCTCGATCTGCTTTGCCATTACCAGCTCAACGCCGATATCCTCCGGACGCAAACCTGCAACATCAACCGTTACCTCGTAACGATACGAGTTACCAACGTAGATAGCCTCCTTGTCAATATTGATCTGCTTAACGTCGAGAACATTCACCTGATCCCAAACAGCCGAAACCTTACGCTTCCAAGCCGCAATCTCGCGAGCCATGGTGTAGTCGCCAGCCTTGATCAACTGATGACGATCGCGCAGCTTGTTGTAGAAACGCTCCTCGTAGTCGATCAACATACGGTTGGTGGTGAAGTTCGACGCGATGTCAGCGATACAGCTCTTAACCGACTTAATCCACTCGTAAGGAATGTTGTCGGTACCACGGTTGTAGTACTTCGGAACGATCTCCTCCTCGATGGTGGTGTAGATCATCTCTGCATCCAACTCATCCTGGAAACGCTGGTCAGCGTAGGTACGCTCCATAGGCAGTGCCCAACCGGCACCCTCCTTGTAGCCCTCAACCCACCAACCGTCGAGAACCGAGAACTGCATTACACCGTTCATTACACACTTCTCACCGCTGGTACCCGATGCCTCCAAAGGACGGGTAGGAGTATTCAGCCATACATCGACACCCTGAACCATCTTGCGAGCCAACTCCATATCGTAGTTCTGCAAGAAGAGGATCTTACCCACGAACTGGGGCATAGTCGATACCTCTACGATGCGCTTGATCAGATCCTGACCGGGCTTATCGTTCGGGTGAGCCTTACCTGCGAATACGAACTGTACGGGACGCTCCTTGTTATTAACGATAGCAGCCAGACGATCAAGATTCGTGAAGAGCAGGTATGCACGCTTATAGGTTGCAAAACGGCGAGCGAAACCGATAGTCAGCACGTCGGGCTTCAGACCCTCAACGATGCGAACCATCTGACGGGGCGAATCCAAACGTACCTGCTTGGGATCGCTTACGCGCTTGCGGATGTGGTCGATCAAACGACGCTTCAAGAACATACGCTCCTCCCAGAGCTCCTTATCGTCAATCTGGTGTACCTTCTGCCAAGCAGGGATATCGTACGAATGACCCGAGAAACCATCGTTGAAGTAGCGCGAGTAGAGACGGCGCAGGTTCGAAGCGGTCCAAGTGGGGAAGTGAACACCATTGGTTACATAGCTGATATGCAACTCATCCTTGAAGTAACCCGGCCACATATTGCCCAGGATATCCTTGCTCACCTCACCGTGCAACCACGACACACCATTAACCTCCTGCGAGAGGTTGCAAGCCAGAACGCTCATCGAGAACTTCTCGTTAGGATCGTTCGGGTTGGTCTTACCGAGGTTGATGAACTGATCCCAAGTGATACCCAGCACATCGGGATAGTGCGACATATACTGACGAATCATCGATTCGGGGAATGCATCGTGGCCTGCAGGTACGGGGGTGTGAGTCGTAAACAACGACGACGAACGAACAACCTCCATAGCCTCGCTGAACGAGAGCTTCTTGCGACCTACCATATTGCGGATGCGCTCGATGCCGATAAATGCGGCATGGCCCTCGTTGCAGTGATAAACCTCCTGCGAGATGCCCAACTGACGCAATGCACGGATACCACCGATACCGAGCAGGATCTCCTGCTTGAGGCGGTTCTCCCAATCACCACCATAGAGGTAGTGGGTGATCGAACGATCCTCATCGAGGTTCAGATCGTGGTCGGTGTCAAGCAGATAGAGGTCGGTACGACCTACCTCGCACTTCCAAACACGTGCAGTCAGCGTACGACCCGGCAGAGCGATCTGAACGCTTACCCAGTTACCCTCCTCATCACGAACAGCCGAGATGGGCAGCTTGAAGAAGTTCTGCGCCTCGTAGGTAGCCTCCTGCGCACCCTGCGACGACAGACGCTGGGTGAAGTAACCGTAGCGATACAACAGACCAACGGCAACCATCGGAACGTTCTTATCGCTGGCCTCCTTCAAGTAGTCGCCGGCCAAGATACCCAGACCACCCGAGTAGATCTTCAACGACGAGTGCAGACCGTACTCCATCGAGAAGTAAGCGATCTTTGCCGACTTCGGATCGGGCTTCTCGTTCATATACTCCTGGAACTGTGCATATACAGCATCCATCTTTGCCAAGAATGCTGCATCCTGCTCCAACTCCTTGTAGCGAGCATAGCTTACCTTATCGAGCAGCGAGATGGGGTTCTTATCGCACTCAACCCAGAGCTGATAGTCGATCTGCTCGAAGAGCTCACGTGCGCCCAAAGTCCACGACCACCACAAGTTGCGCGACAGGATCTCCAGCGGACGCAGACGCTCGGGAAGAGTCTTCTCGATCATCAGACGAGTCCAAGTGGGCTTCTGGGTAGCCAGCTGCTGACGAACGAAGTTGATCTGCTCGTTGTAAGCACCACCACCGTCGAACATAGCCTTGTTGGTACGTGCTACCGAGTTCTCGAGAGCCAAAGCGTAAGCCTCGTTATAATACTTAATGAAATTCTCCCACAAAGCCATCTTTGCAACGGCTGCGGCACCCTTGCGCTCGGCATTTACGGTGCGGGTATCTGCGCCTGCCAGACGAACAACAGCAGCTGCAATCTCGTCGATAACATACTGATCGTTCGAGTCGGTACGCTCGATAACATTCACACCCTTAACCTTGCCTTCGAGGCTCTTAACCCACATACCGAAACCTGCCAACGAAGTGGTGATGGTCGGAACCGAGAAAGCAACGCTCTCCAGCGGAGTGTAGCCCCAAGGCTCATAGTACGATGCGAATACGGTTGCATCCATACCTACCAACAACTCGTAGTAGTGCTTATTGAAGATGCCGTCGTTACCGTTCAGGTAGCTGGGCACGAAGATAACCTTCACCTTGGGATTCTCTGCGAGCAGTACGCTGCCATTCATTGCACGTACAATGGGATCCCAATTCTGGTCAACCAGATAGTGGGTCGAATATTTGAATACGCCGCCATCGATGGGCTGCGACTTATCTGCCAAGTGAGCCTGCAAATCCTTGCGAGGACCGTTGTTACCTGCGGGAACGGTGATGTAAGCCAATACATCGCGCTTCAACTCATCGTTCTCGGCGATCTTCTTCAACGACTCAACGAACAGGTCAAGACCCTTATTCTTGAACTCGTAGCGACCGCTTGTACCAACGATCAGGGGCTCCTTCTCAAACTTGGTGCCGAGGCAAGCCTCTGCAACCTCGATCATCTGCTTGCGAGCCTCCTTACGCTTTGCGTCGAACTCCTTATCCTTCCAAACGAAATCGTCCTCAAAACCGTTGGGAGTAACCATATCAACCTCACGACCAAGCAGATACTGGCACTCACGAGCCGTAATATCGCTAACGGTGAGGAATGCATCGTGATAAGCAGCGGCAACCTTCTCCAACGAGTGCTTTGCCATTACGTTGAACTGGCGAGCCTTCTCGTCAGCGTTGAAACGCTCCAAATCGCCATAGAGGGGGAAACCGTTACCGGCCAGGCTGCGGCCCATTACGGTTGCGTGGGTAGTGAAGCACGAAGCCACATAGGGCGAGTGCTTACGCAGATACAGACCACCACTCGAAGTCATCCACTCGTGGAAGTGTGCAACAACCTTATCGGTCGAGGTGCAGAAGTTATCTACGTAGCTCTCAATAACTTTACCGGCAGCATAACCGAACAGCAGGGGCTCGATATAGTCCCACTGACCGCTGATCGAGTCAACGCGGTAGGTCTCCCACAACGACTTCAGGATTTCGTCTTTCTGGGGCAACATCGACGAGAAATCGACCAGAACGGCGATGGGCGAACCCTTCACCTTCCAGCGGCCGATACGCACGCGGATACCATCATTATAGAGTGTCTGACGCCACATCTTCAACAGATTTGCGTCCTCCTCGAATTCGGGATTTACGCTTTCACGGAATACATCAGGGCCCAACAAGATGTACTTGTCGCCGAGCTTCTCGGTCATAGTCAGGGCTTTGGTTGCAATCACAGTGTGGATACCGCCCACCTTGTTGCAGACCTCCCAACTCACTTCGAACAAGTAATCAGGAGCCAAAATTTCGTTTTTGTTCATACTTGATTTATGTTGTTAATTCTTCAATAAGCAATTTTTTGCCGCGCAAAAGTAATACAATTTCTTGTGGTTTCCAAATCTTAAAAAAATTTAATAACCATTTTTCTCTCCAAAAAATCAAAACATTAGGTTCAACTTCCGTTGGCGAGAGCTCAATTTTAATCCTCAACAAAGAGGTCGGCAATAACCGAATCACACACCAACCACCTCTCGGGGCACATTGCGACACGTTTTCCGTCGTTCGACAGCACTCCCGACGCGACAAAACGTTCCGCCTCGGCACAAAAATATTCTGCACGGACTGCCCCAAATTTTTCTCGCAATTCCACCAAATCGATGCCCTCACGGCAGCGCAAAGCCGTCATCACGACCTCATTATAGCGATCCGTAGCTGTCAAAATCTCACTTTCAAAGCACTCTGCAGCATCCACTCCATTCAGATATTCCGCAACCGATGCCACCGCCCACACACGTTGCTCACCATCGAACGAGTGTGCCGCCGGGCCTATACCCAGATAGCGTTGCGAGTGCCAATACGACGAATTATGGCGCGAACGGAATCCCTCTTTGGCAAAGTTCGAGATCTCGTAATGGTCATACCCCGCCGCCGTTAAGTGGTTGTGTACCTGCAAGTATTGGTGTTCGCTCTCCTCATCGGGCACAGGCGTAAGCTCTCCACGCGCCGCCATACGGCCGAAACGTGTATTCGGCTCAATCGTAAGGTGATATGCCGAAATATGCTCCACATCGAGCGCAACAGCCTGCACAAGTGAGCGCGTGAGTGCATCTTTCGGGCCAAACGGCAAGCCATAAATCAGGTCGATCGTAATATTATCGAAGCCCACCGCGCGAGCCGTTTCGACTGCCCTGACCGCCGCTGCCGCATCGTGGCGACGGTTCATTGTGCGCAGCACCTCGTCATCAAACGACTGAATACCAATACTTAAACGATTGACTCCCGCCGCACGCAACCCTGCCAGATACTCCGTAGAGAGGTCATCGGGATTTGCTTCGAGCGTTACCTCCTCCAATTGTGAGCAATCGAACCTCGCGCGACAAAGCTCTATCGCACGCGCAATCCACTCTGTGGGCACCAACGAGGGTGTTCCTCCACCAAAATAGATTGTTCGCACAGCCTCACCGCGTAAAAAATTGCGACGCATCACCACCTCACGCTCCATAGCCGCCAGAGTCTGCTCCATCAGTCGCAGATCGGCATTCTTGTAGAAGTCGCAATAGGCACAAATACGTCGGCAAAACGGAATATGAAAATAGATTCCCGCCATCGGGGAACAAAGATAGCAAAAATTCGCAATTCACAATTCACAATTCAAGATTAATATTTGCTGACAATTAGGAGCATACGCGGCAGCACCTTCGCGGGCTGGGGCGGTCGCCAATCATACAACAAAATCTTTGCTCATACATTGAAATATATACGCACGCGCGCAAGCGCGAAAAACCTCCCGAAAGCGGACCTTTAATACCCTCAAAATATGCTCTATACGCACGCGAGAGGCCTCTTGTTAAAATTGTTGAATAATTTTATTGTTATTTTTTTCACACTTTGAATAATTTTATTATCTTTGTGCCGTGAAAAAAGGGCTTTTTCCGAACGGTGCTTTGCACGAGTTTTGCCGAGCCAGATCGCAAGCCGCTTTTCACCCCGAAATTTTGACGAGGTTTTAACAAAATAATACATTTAATTTACAACTATGGCTAAAATTGATTTGAGCAAGTATGGAATCACCGACGTTGTCGAGATTCTGCACAACCCTTCGTACGAGACACTCTATGAGGAGGAGACCAAAGAGGGTCTGACCGGCTTTGACAAGGGCGTTGAGAC
>JAFPAT010000027.1 GCA_017425655.1 Rikenellaceae bacterium
GGTTGAACTCGGATCGGGCCGATATTCGATTGTTGATGCTTCGGTATGGTGTCAGGAGTCGGTTGATGAACGTACATTGGCTGCTGTAACCCTTTTTACGGAGCAGTTAAATGCTACCGCAGGCGGTCAGCGTGAGGTAGGTGTAACTGCCGAGTTGCCGAACGAGGGTATTCGTTTCGTGATTGACCCGAGCGTTGAGCCGGAGGGCTATCGCCTCGATGTGTCGCGTAAGGGCGTGGAGATTCGCGCAAGTCAGTTCGCAGGTTTCCAATATGCTATCCAGACCGTAAAGCAGTTGCTCCCCGTTGAGGTTTATGGCAAGGAGTTGGCTGCAGATAAAGATTGGTCGTTGCCTTGTTTGTCGATCGCAGATGCTCCGCGTTTTGGTTATCGTGGTATGCACCTTGATGTGTCGCGCCACTTCTTCTCGGTTGAGGAAGTAAAGGCTTATATCGACATTATGGCTGTACATAAGCTCAATCGTCTGCATTGGCACTTGACCGATGATCAGGGTTGGCGCGTTGAGATTAAGAGCTTCCCCGAATTGACCGAAAAGGGCTCGATGCGTAAGCATACGGTAATCCGCAAGGAGTGGGGTAACTACGATGGTGTCCCCTATGGCGGTTTCTACACACAGGATCAGATTCGCGAGATCGTTGAGTATGCTGCTGCAAATGCTATTGAGGTTATTCCCGAAATCGATCTGCCGGGTCATATGATGGCCGCTTTGGCTGCATATCCCGAATTGGGTTGCACGGGTGGTCCGTATGAGGTTTGGCCGCGTTGGGGTATCTCTGACGATGTACTTTGTGCAGGTAACGATAAGATCTTCGATCTGTTGGAAGGTGTATTCTCGGAGATCGTTGAGCTCTTCCCTTCGGAGTTGATCCATATTGGCGGTGATGAGTGCCCGAAGGTACGTTGGAGCAAGTGCCCGACCTGTCAGGCAAAGATCAAGGAGTTGGGCTTGAAGGATGATGAGAAACATTCGGCCGAGCACTATTTGCAGAGCTACGTGATGACCCGCATCGAGGAGTTCCTCGCAACGAAGGGTCGTCGCGTGATTGGTTGGGATGAGATTCTCGAAGGCCAGATCGGTCCCGATGCCGCGGTTATGTCGTGGCGTGGCAATGAGGGCGGTGTCGAGGCAGCGAAGTTGGGCCATGATGTAGTTATGGTGCCCACCTCGTACTTCTATTTCGACTACTGTCAGTCGGCGGATAAAGAGGCCGAGCCGTTCGGTATTGGCGGTTTCCTGCCCGTTGATCGTGTATATTCGTATGAGCTGCCCGAAGAGCTGACCGAGGAGGATGCAAAGCATATTCTCGGCGTTCAGGCTAATATGTGGACCGAGTATATCGCTGACCGCGATCATCTCTACTATATGTTGCTGCCTCGTCTGTCGGCATTGAGCGAGGTGCAGTGGTGTAATAAGGGTGTGCGTGATTGGGATCGTTTCATCTCGACATTCCGTATGCACGAGATTTATGGTATTATGGGTTACAACTATGCTACTCATATTTTCGGTATTACGGCCGAGACCGATATCGATGCCGAGAGCCGCGCAATCAGTGCAACGCTCACCACGCTGGGCAATGAGCCTATCTACTACACTCTCGATGGTAGCGAGCCTACAACCGAGTCGGCAGTGTATAAGAATACATTGAAGATCACCGAACAGTGCACATTGACCGCAGCGGTATTCCGCGATGGTATTGACGTGCCTAATCGCGTAGTACCTATTCTCTTCAATAAGGCTACTGCACGCCCCGCAACGCTCAATAGCAATCCTCACGCAAAGTATCTTTTCGAGGGAGCAAAGACGTTGGTTGACGGTCGTGTTGGCGGTCCCGATTTTGGTGGTGGTCCGTGGATCGGTTATCTTAACGAGGATATGGATCTCACGATCGATATGGAGGGTACAGAACCCTATTCGAAAATTACTCTGACTGCATTGGCGCAGAAAGCTCCCTGGGTATTCCTCCCGATGTCGATGACCGTACAAACCTCTGACGATGGTGAGAACTTTACCGAGGCAGGTCATATCGATATCGAGCCGCAGGCCGAGGGTGAGCCCGATGGTATCTTCAAATTTACGGTTGAGATTGAGCCTACTGCGGCGCGTTATCTGCGTGTTCAGGCCGCTACGCTCAATCCTGTATCGAAGTGGCACAATGGCGGCGGTGGCAAGGGCTTCTTGTTCGCCGGTGAGGTTGAGGTTGAGTAATTAGCTCCGAAATAACAAAACAAAAAGGTCGTGCTCGCAAAAGCACGACCTTTTTCTATATCAGGGGAATAGCCGCTTTATAGCAGCACCGAGTTAATCTGTGCATACACCTGCTGCAACTGACGCTCGAAATCGATACGCGCCGAAACAACATCGTAATAGTTGGTCAGCGATGAGAAATAATCGACTACCGAGATCTGACCGGCCTCGACAGCGCGACCTAAATATGTGCGATAGTCAGTCGTCTCGGACTCGATCGAACGATACTCCTCGATTGTGCGTTCGAGAACCTCGGCTCGATCGTAGAGTGCAGCCAGCGATGTGCGGGTATCGTTAATTGCGCTCAACTGCTCGGCCTCGGCATAAACTGCCTGCGCCTTTGCGGCGCGAGTGTTGCGATGCCCCGAGAAGATAGGTATGCTCATACCCACAACCAATCCGTTGAAATGCTGTCCCGATGCGTGCGAGAGTTTGTACCCGAGTGTAAATTGCGGCAACGCCTGTGCTCGATTTACTTTGATGCTCTGCTCGGCAATCTCGACCTGCGATGCAATCGCAAGTAGCGAGGGATCGGTAGCGGTGTAGATAGCCTCCATCTCGGCCAACGGCAGCAACTCGGTCAGAGGTGCATACTCTGTATCTGCAAATTCGATCTCTATACCGCCATTGAGTGTGCGCAGACGATTCTCTGCCGCTTCGATCTCGATTTGGAGCATATTGCGAGTGTTGCGTGCTGCCGAAAGTTCCATTTCGGCACGATTCTTTTCAAGAATGCTACCCTTACCGGCCTCCAAGCGCGAGGTATAAATCTGCGCAATACGCTCTGCATTTTGCTCGCGCTCTGCGGCTATCGCCATTTGGCGACGCAGAGCGATGATGTCGATGCAGAGTTGCTTGGCCTCGAGCAGAGTCTGCTGGCGCACGAGGGCGTGATCGGTCGAGAAATGCTTGCTCTGCATCTTTGCCATCTGCGCACGACGAGCGTATGCGGTCGGAAAATCGAACGACTGCGAAACAACCAACTCTCCATTTTTACCCGCTTCGGCTGGTGTTCCCCAAGCGTGAGCATATTGCACTGAAGGGTTCGGAAGTTGGTTAGCCGTACGAGCATCAAGCGTACGAGCCTCGGTCAGTGAGCTATGTGCGCGCAACGAGAGATTGTTCTCTTCGATCTGGCGCAGTACGCCGTCAATACCTTGCGCACGCGAACTGAATGTCGCAACGAGCGCCGTCGCAACAACGATATATCTAATATTACGCATTGTTCTTACGAGTTTTATATTTAGCATACATAATATATATAATAGGCACAATAAATCCATTCAACAGCGTCGAGGAGATCAGACCGCCGAGGATCACCTTCGCCATCGGACTTTGAATCTCGTTACCTGAAACATCGCCACCCAGAGCCAGCGGAATCAGTGCCAATGCCGATGTGAGCGAGGTCATCAGAATCGGGTTCAAACGATCGATTGAGCCCTGTACCACCGCATCGTGCAGCGAAAGGCCTTCGCCCTGTAACTGTCGATAGTGCGACACGAGCAGAATGCCGTTGCGCACGGCAATACCTAACAACGAGATGAAACCGATGATTGCAGGGATGCTGACAATACCCGATGTCATCCAGATACTTGCCACACCGCCGATCAGTGCCAACGGGAGGTTGATCATAATCAGGCCTGCCAGACCAAAGTCGCGGAACTCCTGATAGAGCAACAGGAAGATCACGAGCAGTGCAACGAGCGAGGCGAATGTCAGCGTGCGTGTTGCGGCCTGCTGGCTCTCAAACTGACCACCATACTCGATATAGTAACCCTCGGGCAACGAGATATTTTCCTCGATAACCTCCTGAATCTGCTTTACAGCACCGCCCAAGTCGCCACCTACGACATTAGCCGAAACGACAATCTTTCGCTTAACATTTTCACGGTTGATGGCATTCGGGCCCGATGTCGAACGAATGTCGGCTACCTGCACAAGCGGCACCTTCTTACCATCGGCGCAATCTATCAAGAGGTTTCCGATAGCCTCGATCGAATTGCGATTGCGGTCATCAACCTTAACGGTCAGATCGAAGGTCGCATTACCCTCATAAATCTGCGAAACGGCCTCACCTTGCAGTGCAACGGCGATGAACTCCTTAAATTCAGCCATTGTGATACCGTGTCGAGCCAACATCTCGCGGCGCGGTACAATCTGCAACTCCGAACGCTCTACTTGCTGTTCGACGGTGATGTCGGCCAAATTCTCGATCGCAGAGATCTCACCTTTGATCTGCTTGCCAAGCGAATACATCTTATTCAAATCTTCACCGAAGAGCTTAATTGCAATATTCGCCTTCGTTCCCGACAGCATTGCATCGATACGGTGCGAAATAGGCTGTCCGATCTCGATATCCAGACCCTTCAAAACGCCCAAACGGGCACGCACATCGGCCAAAAACTCGCTACGTGAGCGATCAGTGAGCGTATAGGGAGCCTCCAACTCCGAGGCGTGAACTCCTAATGCATGCTCATCCAACTCGGCGCGACCCGTCTTGCGGGCTACGGTCTGTACTTCGGGAATCTCCAACAGAATCTGCTCAACGGTGCGGCCCATCTTGTCCGACTCTTCGAGCGAGGTGCCGGGCATTGTGCCGATGTTGATTGTGAGAGAGCCCTCGTTGAACGAGGGGAGGAAACTGCTACCGAGCGTAAAGAATACCCCGAGCGCACCGGCAAACAGCACCATCATCACGCCCAAAATCGAGCGTTTGTGTCCGAGTGTCCATTCGAGAGCAATCTGATACCAACGCTTCAATGTGCGAGCCACTATCGGCTCGCGCTCGGTGTGGCGCAGGGCGCGTTCCGAGGTGAGCATATAGCTACACATAACAGGGGTGAGGGTCATCGCCACGATCATCGACGCAAAGAGCGATACGATAAACGAGATGCCCAGCGGCTTCAACATTCTGCCCTCCATGCCGTCGAGGAAGAACAACGGAACGAAAGCTACAATGGTAATAATCGTAGCATTTACGATCGACGAACGGATCTCGGTCGAAGCGTCATAGATCACCTTAAACCAGCCGCGACGCTGCTCTTTGGGCAGTAGATTATTCTCGCGCAGTCGTCGGAATACGTTTTCAACGTCGATAATTGCATCATCGACAAGCGATCCGATTGCGATTGCCATACCGCCCAAGCTCATCGTATTGATCGAGAGATTCATCAATTTCAGTACAAGGATCGACACCAGCAGCGACAACGGAATTGCAACCAGCGAGATGGTTGTAACGCGCGCATTCATCATAAAGAAGAAGAGCACAATCACCACAAACAGAGCACCCTCGATAAGGGCTCGCTGAATATTGTCGATCGACGAGGTGATAAAGCGCGATTGGCGGAATATGTCGGTCGAGATCTTAATATCTTTCGGCAATGACTTTTGCAGATCAGAAAGCTGACGTTCGAGAGCCCCCGTAAGTTCAATCGTACTGGTTTGGTTCTGCTTTGTAACGGTAAGCAGTACAGCGGGCTTTGTGCGCTCCGATGCAACACCCAGGCGGGGAGTCTTTGCTCCGATACGCACCTCGGCAACATCTGCCAACGTGATCGGCTGTCCCTCATCGGTCAGTTTGATAACGCCGCTAGAAATCTCCTCTGCCTCTTTAGTCGAGAGCATACCGCGCACGATAAACTCATTGCCATATTGATAAAGCACACCGCCCGACGAGTTGAGTGTCATATCCTTTGTTGCGGCCAATACTTCATGTACCGAAACACCCAATAGACGCAACTTTTCGGGCGAAAGCAGTATCTGGTACTCCTTAATATCACCGCCGATAACGGCCACCTGCGCCACGCCGCCTGTCGAGAGCAGTCGGGGACGAATGGTCCATTCGGCGATCGTGCGCAACTCTTCGAGTGAGGTCTTGTCCGATGTAAGACCGATGATCATCATCTCGCCCAAGATCGACGACTGCGGGCCGAGCGTAGGCTGACCAACATTCGAGGGTAGTGCATCGGAGATTGTCGAGAGCTTCTCGGTTACAATCTGGCGGGCACGATATATATCCGTATCCCAATCAAATTCGACCCAGACAACCGAGAAACCTGTCGTCGAGGCCGAACGTACGCGGCGTACGTCGGTTGCTCCATTTACAGCAGTCTCGATAACGAAAGACACAGTGCGCTCAACCTCCTCGGCTGCCATACCGTGTGCCTCGGTCATCACCACGACCGTCGGTGCGGTCAGGTCGGGGAATACATCGACCTCCATACGGTTTGCCGTATAAACGCCGATGGCCGACAATAGAAGTGCTGCGATAATCACCAACATTCGATTTCGCAGCGAGTAATCAATTATTCGATTAAGCATAGCGATCGATGTTTAGTGTTGATGCGAGTGGGGAATTGCGCCCGAGGCTGCGGCCATCTTGACGTTGATAGCACCGCGTGTAACTACACGCTCGCCAGCCTTGATGCCTGAAAGCAACTGAATCTCTTCGCCGTTCGATGCGCCGAGAGCAACCTCACGTCGCTCGTAGCACTCTGCATCGAGCTGAACATAGACGTAGTAAAGGCCCTGTGCCTCGGTTACAGCCGTTGCAGGAACAACCAGTGCATCGGCAATGGGAGCGCCAATTAAATAGGCCTCGACAATCGCGCCCTGTGGCAAATCGTTACGGTTATCGAACTCGAAGGTTACGGGGATTAAGGTCGAACCGCTGTCGGCAATGCGACCAACCGATAACAGACGACCGCCACAATCGGCCAAACGATAACTTTCTCCCGTTGCGGGATCGACGATGTTGGCAGTAGTAATGGTGCGCAACTCGCGATAGTAACGTTGCGGAAGATCGGCACGCAACTGCAAACGACGATTCTGCGAAATGGTAGCCAGCGGCTGTCCCATCTCAACAAAGTCGCCCTCGCTAACCGAGAGCGAGGTAATATAGCCTGCGATCGGTGCACCTACGTTGCTACCCTTATCCGACGAGTGAGCCGCAACGGCATCATACTCGGCCTTCGCTTTCAGATAGGCACTCTCGGCAGCCTCAAAGTCGCTACGCGAGACGATCTGATCCTCGACAAGCTGCTTCAAACGGTTATACTCGGCCTCGGCGCGGCGATACTCTGCGGCGATTTTATCAACCTGCGAGCCCGAAGCCAAATCGCGCGACGAAATAGTCATCAAAGCCTGATTGCGCGAAACTTGCGCACCGGTCGAAAGGCGCTTGCCGCCGAACGATACTACGCCCGAAATAGGAGCAACCATTACCGCCTCATCGCCCTGTGCCGCCAGAATGCGAGCCGTGCAGGGAATTACGCGGTTAAAGGTGCGGGGCTGAATCTGCTCAACCTTGAAGTCGGTACGTGCAGCTTGCTCCGCAGGGAATGTAATCTCATTCTCATTATGTTTATGTTCTGCCTCGCCAACCTCCACCGAGTGGTTGTGTCCCTCATGGTTATGAGCCGAGTGGTCGTGTGCCGAATGATCGTGCGCCGAGTGGTCGTGCGCCGAATGATCCTCCTCTTCGTGTGAATGGCCATCGTGGTTATGCGCCGAATGATCGTGCGCCGAGTGGTCGTGTCCCTCGTGTGAGTGTGCAGCGTGGTCGTGAGCATGCTCCTCGTGCGAGGTTTTGTTTCCGCAACTACCGAGTGAGAGAGTTACGGCAAGAGCCAAAATGGCTGTAAAAAAACGTTTCATAACTGTTTAGGTATGTGTAATTTGAGTCGTGCAATAGATATTTGCACCGACTATACTCGTGTTAATTCGAAATATTCAGGAGATGTGGCGCGCTGCTCGCCGCTTATCAAATGCAGCGTGGCGCACCGTTGGAACTATGCACACAGAGTCGAAGCGCGACAAGGCAATGCACGCGCTATGTAACGCACTATTCGTAGCGCAGGATTGGGCAACCGAAGAGTTCTATCGGCACCTTCGAATAGCGAGCAATCAATCGCTGCAAGCAACTCCAATGGCTCGATGATGATCGTCTGCAACTGCACGGGTGGCAGTAGTGTCTGTTTTGATAGTTGTGATGAGATCTCCGCTACGTCAATCTTCAGATGACACGATGCAGGCTCACTCTCGGAGCTATGTTCCGAGGAGCAGTGGTCGTGGTGATCGCAGCAAGAGTCGTGATTGTCCGAATGGGCGAAGCAATGGGTTAGATTGAAACATACGGCTTCGCTTCCGTTGTGATGGTGATGAGGCAATGCAGAGAGCATTAAGGCCGCCGCACAGATGACGAAGACCACACGCAGAATCAGCTTATAGGCATTGCTACTCATAATCACGCGCAAAGATACGATTTTTTCGGATATTTCGCTCTATTTCTTTGTGTTTTGTGGCTTATGAAGCGAAAAAACGCTAAATTTGTAAGACAAATGGATTGGAGAATGAAACGATTGTGTGCCATATTATTGATCGTGGCGACGATACTTTGTGTCGGTAGCGTGTCGGCGCAGGAACTCGATGGTCTCTACTATCCGTTTGGTGGAGGTACGGAACAACTCCCCGAAATCGATATTGACTCAACACTTTTCTACCTCCCGACAATCGAAGATGATAATCTCTACGATCAATTAACCCGTTATGAACTCTCGACGGTGCGATTTCAGCGACGTGGTGTTGCGGATGAAACGGCGGAGCTTGACGGTGTCGTGATTGATAATCGCGAATCTTATATACTTCGCCGCTTGTTGCGCTCCGAGGTGCGTAGCGACGGAATGTCCTTTGCTCCCTATTCGTTGGGCGGATTTGTTGGTAGTCGGACATTTCATTCGGCTTCGATTTTCGGCTTGCGTCGTACAGCAGCCACAATCTCGGCAACCGATCGCAATAAACTTCTCACAATTCGCCTGTATGATGCACGCCCATTGGGTGAGAGGTGGAGTTATGCCTTTTCGCTTTCGGGCGAAGGTGGTCGAGATATGCGTATTGAGGGAGTATTTACGCAACGTATCGAGGCGGCAATGGCTCTTACACGCCGTCTGAACAATGGTTCACTTTCACTTATCGCAATGGTTGCGCCGTCGCAGCGCGGTGTGCGCTCGGCCACTTCGAATGAGGCGTTTGAACTCACGGGCGACTATCTTTACAATCCGTCGTGGGGCTTTCACGATGGTAAGGAGCGTAGTAGCCGTGTGCGCCGCGAGGTGCTGCCGTCGGTGGCTTTGTCGTTCAACCAGATGAATGGCGAGCATCGTTGGTTTGCTACGCTTTATGGTCGCGCCGGATACCGCTCGATTAGCAACCTGAATTGGTACGATGCACGTATCCCGACACCCGATAACTATCGTCTGCTGCCATCCTATTTTGATTCGGATGTTGTGCGCGATGAGGTGGAGCAGCTATGGCGTGATCGCGATACGCGTTATACGCAGATTAATTGGGATGAACTCTATGCTCGCAATGCGATGACGGATGGTCGTTCGGTCTATATCGTTGAGGACCTGACCGAAGCACCGAAGGAGCTGCGTGCTTTGGCTGGTGGAGAGTTTCGAATGGCGCATCATACCTCGCTTGTGGCAGCAATCGTGGCCGAATATAACAATACGGAGTACTACAAACGTATGCGCGACCTGCTTGGTGGCGAATATATTATCGATATCGACCAATTTTTAGTCGATGACGAACGTTTCGGCTCTTCGTTGCTGAACGATTTGCGCAATCCAGATCGTCGCGTGGAGCAGGGCGATAAGTTCGGGTATCGATATCGGCTGATCGATTATCGTTTTGGTGGCTGTGTTTTGTTGCGCTACCATACCAATCGCTTTGCTCTCGATGTCGGAGGTGAGGTCGAGTCGGCGACAAAGTGGCGTGAAGGCCTTTATGAAAAGCAACTCTTCGCCGGCCGAGGATCGTTTGGCCGATCGCAAATGTTGCGCAGTGTCGATGCAACGGCAAAGTCATCTCTGCGCTATACCATCTCGGCACGTCATCGCGTGTGGGGTGCGGTAGCTATTGCCCGTCGTCTGCAACCTCTCTCGCAGCTACTTCTGCAACCCGCATATAATAATGCAATTGCCGCAGTCGATCCGCGCTCGATTACGTTTCAGGGCGAGGTGGCGTATGCCTATCGCGCGCCATCTTTCACTGCTACGGTTAAAGGTTTCTTCCATTCTGAAAGCAATCGAACCGAGACGATGCGCTTTTTTGACGATCTCTCGTATAACTATGTCGATGCTGTGGTGAGTGGCATTACGCTGCAAAATTTCGGAGCAGAGTTGAGCTCTTCGGTCGGACTTTCATCGCGTCTGTGGTTGGAGGGTGCGCTTTCGATAGGCAGCTATCGCTATGCATCGAATCCTTCGGTTGCCCTCTACTCCGATCGAGATAACAGTGTGATTGTCGAGGGTGCCAAGAGTTATATGAGTGGTCTGCAAACAGCCGCGACACCACAGCTGACAGCTATGTTGCGCCTTCGATACTCTGTGCCGTTCGGCTGGCGTATCGACCTCAATGCAGCTTATGCTACGGGTCGCCATGTTGCACCGACTCCTATTCGCCGAATGACACGTATCACCGAGCATACTCTTTCTCCCGAGGAGTTTGCCGAGATGACCGAACAGAAACGACTAAAAGATGCGCTACTGATTGGTGCCTCGGCTATGCGCTCGTGGGAGATTGGTGGCGAACAGTCGCGCTTGACGCTTGTTGCGTCGGTGCGTAATATATTAAGCGATAATAATCTAGCCTATTCGGCTTATGAGCCTTCGCGTATTTTGCGTCAAGGTACGGGCGCGAATCTTCACTATCGCCCGATGCCCGAGCGATATACCTATTCCTATCCCATCTCGTTCAATGTTTCACTAACCTATAAATTCCGATAGAGCGATGAAACGACTGATTATATTTGTGCTGTTGATGCTTGTTATGGTGGGATGTGATTACGATCGCTTCGATCCGATTACGGAGTTTGCCGAGCCCGATTTTGTGCCTAATGCCGACCTATACGATATTCGCCACTCATTTGGTGCGGCGACGGTTATTCCCGAAAACATCATTGTCAAGGGGCGTGTTGTTTCGAGTGATCGGGCGGGAAATTTCTATCGTACGTTGGTTATTGACGACGGCACAAGCGCACTCGAATTGATGCTCGGAATGGACTATCTCTACCATACCTATCCCGTTGGTGTAACACTTACCGTGCGCTTGCAGGGATTGGCAATTGATGAATATAATGGCGTGCTGCGCGTAGGTCTGCGTCCCGATATGTGGGACTATCGCTCAACGGCCTATATGTCGCATCAGGCTATTGCCGATCGGTATATCTATCGCACAACGTCGGTTGCGGATGTCGCGCCTGCGACCTTCAAGATTGATAAATTGACACCGCGTATGTGCGGTCGTTTGGTAAAGGTTGAGGGGCTGCTGGCTGATGAACCTGATAAAACGTGGTCGGGAGGTCGCTACGATATTTATCGTAAATTCCGTACCGCGCAGGGTGATTCGATCTATGTCGAAACCTCGTCGTATGCTCTGTATGCCGATCAGCCCCTGCCCAAAGAGCACGTATCGATAACGGGTGTGTTATATTATGGCGCAGTTGCAGGCAGCGCCAAAGCATTTATAATCAAGATGAATGATGAGACGAGCGTTACTTATTAGCCTGTTGTCGCTGGCTCTCTTTGTCGCCTGCCGCGAGGATAATCCTTTGGAGTTTAAGCCGCATCAAGACTCCGAAAGAGTGTCGATTGAGTACCTGAAATCGCTCTATCGTAGCCGCCCTATGCGTATTACGGGCAGCCAATATATTACAGGGCGTGTTGTTGCCAACGACCGCAATGGTAATCTGCGTAACTGCCTTTATATTGCCGACTCGACGGGTGGAATAGCGATTCTTCTCTATGCCGAAAATATGTATCGTCGCTATTGGGTTGGTCGTCAAGTGTCGCTCCGTTGCTATGATATGTGGCTCGGATCGTATGGTGGAATGATTCAGATCGGTGTGGAGTCGCACGATGGTTATGAGGTGGCTCATATTCCCGAAGATCGGGTTGGGTATTATCTGCTTTTGGACTCGGTCGATCAGGTAGAGATAATTCCTCAAAGGCTGACAATAGGGGAGTGCGCACAACGGCACGTTTCGACGCAGGTCCGTTTCGATGATGTACAATTCATTGTCGAGGATGTTGGTCGCGGTTGGTGCGATACGCTCGAAGGAGGCACTATGGCCAATCCGAATCTTCAAGCCTCGGCGCGACATCTTATTGATCGTGCAGGAGATACGCTCGATGTATATACCTCACCGACGGTCGATTTCCTGCGTGTGCCCGTTCCGTCGGGTAGTGGCTCAATCGAGGGACTGTTGAGCTATTTCAATGGCCGCTATCAGTTGCGTATCCTCGACTACTATCGAACAAATATGGAGGGAGAAAGATTCTGATTTGGCGTGTGTGCTATATGCATAAAAATAAAGGTCTGCTCAATGCAGACCTTTTTATTTTCTTATCCTCCGAAGGGTTACTTATGCAGAGCCTCCCACAGCATATCTTTGAGCTGTTGAATATTCATACCCGTAACCGACGAAATCATCACTGTAGGCAGACCTTCAGGCAGATGCGAACGCATTTCGGCCATCAACTCTTCGTCGAGCATATCACACTTGGTAATCGCCAGCAAACGCTGCTTATCGAGCAGTTCGGGGTTATATTGCGTTAGCTCGCCGAGTAGAATTTCGTAATCCTTTTTTATATCGTCGCTATCGGCCGGAATCATAAACAGCAGCACCGAGTTACGCTCAATATGGCGCAAGAATCGCGTGCCCAGGCCACGACCCTCGTGCGCACCCTCAATGATACCCGGGATGTCGGCCATTACGAACGAGTGGTTATCTCGACAGGCTACGATACCCAGATTGGGCTCGAGTGTGGTGAAGGCGTAGTTCGCAATTTTGGGCTTTGCGGCCGAAACTACCGATAGCAGAGTCGATTTACCCGCATTCGGGAAACCTACCAAACCTACATCGGCCAGTACCTTCAACTCCAAAATAAATGCACCCTCTGCACCCTCCTCGCCCGGTTGAGCATAGCGCGGAGCCTGATTCGTCGAGGTTTTGAAGTGCCAGTTTCCCAGACCTCCTCGGCCACCTTTGAGCAATACGAGCTGCTCGCCATCGTCGGTTACCTCTCCGACAATCTCTCCCGTTTCGGCATCGCGGGCAACCGTACCCAGCGGCACACGCACGATGATATCCTGCGCATCCTTACCCGACGAACGGGCACCCGAACCGCACTGACCATCCTCGGCGAAGATATGTCGCTGATATTTAAGGTGAATAAGAGTCCAATATTGGCTATCGCCTTGCAAAATGATACTGCCACCCTTGCCGCCATCGCCACCATCGGGGCCACCGAAAGCAACAAATTTTTCGCGACGGAAGTGAGCCGATCCTGCTCCGCCGTGTCCCGAGCGAGCGAAGATCTTGACGTAATCCACAAAGTTCGACGATGCCATAATTATCTCTTGTTTAGTTCAGTTATCAATCAAATTTCGGTGCAAAGATACGCAAATAAATTGATTAACACAATAAACAAACGCCGATCCTTCGGTGATTGAGGAATCGGCGTTTGTTGTGGGTTAAGAGTTAGCGATTACTCGTTAGTTCTCCATATGTACCGAAATCTGCGGGAAGGGGAAGTGCAGATCGTGTTTGGGCAACTCGTTATAGATGCGCTCGTTCATATCGAAGAATACGCCCCAATAGTTTGCGCTATCAACCCATGCGCGCGCCGACAGATTGACCGAATCAGCACCCAGCGAGCTTAAATAGACAACAGGAGCAGGCTCCTGTTTGATGCGCTTGTCTTCGTTCATCAACTGCATCAATACGCGACGAGCGACCTCAACATCATCGCCATACGAAATGGTAATATTCCAATCGACGCGACGCATCGGCTCCTGCGAATAGTTGTTGATAATGCCGTTCGAAATGGTGCTGTTGGGGATGTAGATCACCTTATTATCAACGGTGGTGATGATGGTGTTGAACAGACTGATCTCCTTAATCGTACCAGCCTGACCCTGTGCCTCTACATAGTCGCCAATGCGGTATGGACGCAGTAGCAGAATCATAACACCGCCTGCGAAATTCTGCATCGTGCCACTCAATGCCATACCGATAGCCAACGATGCCGAAGCAAACATTGCAATAAGCGAGGTGGTATCAATGCCGAGAATTCCGATTATGGTCAGTGCCAAGCATATGTAGAGTACCACCTTGATCATATTCTTGAAGAACTGCTGCAACGAGATCTCAACACCGCGCTTGTCGCAAATCTTATTGACCACCTTCACCAGACGGCCGATCAACCAGCGACCAACGAAATAGATCGCCAAAGCGATCGCAATTTTTGCTGCAATTTCAAGCCCCCACTCTACAAGCAGAGCTACGATGTCGTTGAAGGTCATATCCTGAAGTGTTTGACCTACGGCAACCAACTTCTCCTGCTGGGTCGCTGT
Source organism: Rikenellaceae bacterium (assembly GCA_017425655.1). Taxonomy (GTDB): domain Bacteria; phylum Bacteroidota; class Bacteroidia; order Bacteroidales; family Rikenellaceae; genus Alistipes. The sequence goes on from JAFPAT010000027.1 coordinate 14,684, forward strand.
AGTGTCGGCAAGAATAGTCTTCACGGTTTCTGTTGTTTCTGTTGTGAGAAAATACATAGTTCCTTATTGTTTTTAATTAAAAATCTTGTTTGGGAGTTGCAAAAGTAGCGAATAATTTGTAATTTTGAAATTCGATAAGATAAATACACCAACCTTATGGAGCAACAAGCCGAAATCATCCAAATTAACATCTCGGGTATCGATAAACCCGGTGTAACATCATCGCTAACCGATATCCTTGCACGCCACGATGCCTATATCCTCGACATCGGTCAGGCCAATATCCATCAGACCCTTTCACTCGGTATTCTTTTCAAGACAACGGCCGAGCACTCGGGCGATATTATGAAGGACCTGCTGTTGAAGGCTTATGAGTTGGATATCAATATCCGTTTCAGCCCCGTTGATGAGGAGCACTATTCGCAGTGGGTTGCGCGTCAGGGTAAGAACCGCAATATCATTACTCTGCTCGGTCGTGAGGTTACGGCTCGCCAGATTGCCGAGGCGACAAAGATCGTTACCCAACAGAAGCTCAATATCGATGCTATTCGCCGTTTGACGGGTCGTGTGCCCCTCGAACCCGATGCGCGTACGCCTAAATCGTGTATCGAACTCTCGGTGCGCGGTACGGTTGAGGATCGTGATGCGATGCAGTCGCAATTGATGCATATGGCAGATGAGTTCGGTGTCGATGTTTCGTTCCAGCAGGACGACATCTACCGCCGTTCGCGCCGTTTGATCTGTTTCGATATGGATTCGACGCTGATTCAGACGGAGGTTATCGACGAGTTGGCTGATCGCGCAGGCGTGGGCGAGCAGGTTCGCGCAATCACCGAGAGTGCGATGCGTGGCGAGATCGACTTCCGTGAGAGCTTTACCCAGCGCGTGGCTCTGCTTAAAGGTCTTGACGAGAGCGTGATGGAGGATATCGCAGCGAAGTTGCCCATCACCGAGGGCTTGGAGCGAATGATGACTATCTTGAAGCGTGTGGGCTATAAGACCGCGATTCTCTCGGGAGGTTTCACCTACTTCGGTAATTCGCTCAAACAGCGTTTCGGCTTCGATTATATGTACGCCAATGAGTTGGAGATTGAGAATGGCAAACTGACGGGTCGTTATGTGGGCGACGTTGTCGATGGCAAGCGCAAGGCCGAACTGCTGCGCCTGTTGTGCCAATTCGAGGGTATCAATATCGCGCAGGCTGTGGCTGTCGGCGACGGTGCAAACGACCTGCCTATGCTTGGTACTGCGGGCTTGGGTATCGCTTTCCACGCAAAGCCGAAGGTAAAGGCTACGGCTCGTCAGTCGATCTCATCGATCGGTATCGACGGCGTGCTCTACTTCCTCGGTTTGAAGGATTCGCAGATAGAGTAACTTGATAACACAATATCTTAACTGCAGCCGCACTTTTTCGAGTGCGGCTTTTTTATTTGGCGAATTTAATTTATGCGGTTTCTTCGAAAATCGCCAAGCTCTGCGACTTGCCTTCGGCGACCGCCCCGACCACAGAGTTTGGATTATATTGTCGTAAACATAAAAATATGCCCTTGCAAGTGAAAAAATCACCTGCAACTCTTGCATTTCTAACGATTTTTTTAGAAATTTGATGTCGGCAAACTGAAAACTACTTTTTCGGAGCGCCCACGTTGGGCACAACCTCCCGCGCGAAAACCAAAAAAAACTAACAAAAATAAAACCTACAAAAACTTCAAAACTATGATTATCGGTATTCCTAAAGAGATCAAAAACAACGAGAATCGTGTTGGTCTGACCCCCGCCGGCGCACAGGAATTTGTAAAGCACGGCCACACTGTCTATGTACAGGCAACTGCTGGTGTTAATAGCGGTTTCCCTGATAGCGAGTACGAAAAGGTTGGCGCAAAGATTCTGCCTACCATTGAGGAGGTTTATGCCATTGCCGAGATGATCATCAAGGTTAAAGAGCCTATTGCTCCCGAGTATTCGCTGATCAAGAAGGATCAGGTTGTTTTCACATATTTCCACTTCGCAAGTAGCGAACCTCTGACCAAGGCTATGATCGAGAGCGGTGCTATCTGTATCGCTTACGAGACCGTTGAGCGCGACGACCGCTCGCTGCCCCTGCTGATTCCGATGTCGGAGGTTGCAGGTCGTATGTCAACCCAGGAGGGCCGTTACTTCCTCGAGAAACCTCGTGGCGGTAAGGGTATCCTGCTCGGTGGCGTTCCGGGTGTTAAGCCTGCACGTGTATTCGTAATCGGTGCCGGTGTTGTAGGTACTGCTGCTGCTCGCACAGCTGCCGGTACGGGTGCTGACGTAACCATTTGCGACGTTTCGTTGCGCCGTCTGACCTATTTGGCTGACGTTATGCCCAAGAATGTTAAGACACTGATGTCGTCGGAGTACAATATCCGTCAGGAGTTGAAGCGCGCCGACCTGGTTATCGGTTCGGTTCTGATTCCCGGTGCAAAGGCTCCCAAGCTGGTTACCCGCGATATGTTGAAGGATATGGAGCCGGGTACCGTTATGGTTGACGTTGCTATCGACCAGGGCGGTTGCTTCGAGACTTCGCACCCCACAACTCACGAGGATCCCGTTTATTACGTGGATGGCATTCTGCACTACTGCGTAGCCAACATCCCCGGTGCAGTTCCCTACACTTCGACTTTGGCACTGACCAACGCTACTCTGCCTTATGCATTGCAGCTGGCAGACAAGGGCTGGGAGAAGGCTTGCCGCGACAATAAGGAGTTGAAGAAGGGTCTGAATATCATCGGAGGCAAGGTTGTTTATAAGAGCGTTGCCGAGGCTTGGGGTCTGGAATATACTCCGCTGGAATTCTAAACTAATAAATCGTTCAATAACTGCTCGTTCCGCTTCCGCAAGGGGGCGGAACGACTGTTTTATGTCGCGCTTGTTTTTGCAGGAGCGATATTTTTATTATCTGAAATAAAATTTTTACTATATTTGCGCCGTTTGTTTGCATGATAAAACAACTTTTAACGTTTAATTCGCATTTTTAAGAATGGAAAAACAACGTGCCACATTTGGCAGTAAATTGGGTGTCATTTTAGCCTCGGTCGGCAGTGCAGTCGGCTTGGGTAACATCTGGCGCTTTCCCTACATTGCGGGCGAAGGTGGCGGTGGAGCATTCTTGTTGATCTATCTGCTCTGCCTGCTTATTATGGGTATTCCCGTCTTGACAGCCGAGTTCTTTGTGGGCAAATACACTCATCTTAACGCTGTTGGAGCATATCGTAAACTTGCTCCGAAAACACCTTGGGTAACAATTGGTTATAATGGGGTGTTGGCGGCATTTCTGATCTATGGTTTCTACTCGGTAGTGGCAGGTTGGACAATCCACTACGTTTGGGAGTCGGCTTCGGGTGCGCTTGCGCAACTCTCGACACCTGCGGAGTATGAGGCCCATTTCAATACCTTTGTAACCAATCCCTGGTTGCCGACACTCGCAACGGTCGCATTTATGATGATCACTCACGTAATTATTATGTGTGGCGTGCAGAAGGGTATCGAGCGTTCATCAAAGTTTATGATGCCGCTGCTCTTTGTGATTCTGCTGGTGTTGTGCGGTCGCTCGATTACGATGGAGGGCGGTATGGAGGGCCTGAAATTCCTATTTAAGCCTGATTTCTCGAAGGTTACTTCGCAGACGTTTATCAATGCTGTGGGGCAGTCGTTTTTCTCGATCTCGGCAGGTTTGGGCTGTATGATAGTCTATGCATCGTATTTCAGCGATTCGACCAAAATTGGCTCGACGGCTGTGAGCGTTGCTATGATTGATACTCTTGTCGCTATTTTGGCGGCGGTGATGATCTTCCCTGCGGTGTTCAGTGTCGGAATTCAACCCTCGGCAGGCCCCTCGTTGGTATTCATCACGCTACCGAGCATCTTCAACGGATTGTCGTTGAGCTGGCTCTGGTCAACAATCTTCTTTCTGCTGTTGGCATTAGCGGCATTGACCTCGACAATATCGATCCACGAGGTTGTAACAGCCTACGTAAGTGAGCAGTGGAACGTGAGCCGTAAAAAGGCTGCGTGGCTATCGACAGCGGCAATGTTAGTGCTGGGCATTATCTGTTCGCTCTCGTTCAGCGTGTTGAGTAATTGGACTATTGGCGGTATGTCGATTTTCGATTTCTTTGACTACCTGACGGCAAATGTTATGCTCCCCGTAGGCGGTATCTTTACCTGCTTGTTCGTGGGCTGGAAGATCGATCAAACCCTGCTTCAAAACCAGATTACCAACTATGGCACTGCGCGATTTATCGGTATTAAGACCTATGTCTTCATATTGCGCTGGATCGCTCCGACCTGTATCCTGTTGGTGCTGCTCAATCAGCTCGGAGTTGTGAAATTTTAAGGATTACAAGCCTCAATAAATAAAACGGCCGCCCCTCTTGGGGGTGGCCGTTTCTCTATTCTATTTGATAAGTTTATCTATTTCGCTTGAATGGTTTTCTTTCGATTTTTCAACTCGATCATCACATTGCGCGAGTAGGTAAATATACCCGTCAGATGGCCCAAAATCAGAGGCAACATATTGCCACGTAGTAGTGCATAGGAGATAATTATCAGCGATCCGCTCAAACTTATCAGCCAGAAACCGAGGGGTAGTACCGACTCCCCCTGACGGCGCGAGTAGAGCCATTGATAGACGAAACGCAGCGTGAAGATGATCTGTCCCGTTGTGCCCATTACGATCAACCACATCGGCAGGTCGCTATGCGCAAAGAGGTGGGCACTCGCCGCATCCCAATTCGAGAACAGCCATACTACGCCAGCAACGGGTATCGAGATAATGATCCACTGCAACGGCAACCAGAGTTTTTTCCACGAGTTGTGGGCGTTGAGATTCCAGATATAGATATAATATGTAATCAACTGCCCGACGATAATCGAGAAGTCGTTGCGTAGCCAGCCATAGACGCAAAATACGCACGATGCGACCATACTGATCTGCCAGAAGATTGTGGGCGAAAGTACCTTTTTTGCACGTTCGCTCATAATCCACTGCACGAAGAATCGCGCCGAGAATAGTGCTTGGGCCAGATAGCCCAGACAATCGATCAGAAACGATGTCATACGTTACCCTCGCCGATTTGGTAGTTGATATAGCGTTTGCGCATCCAACGATAAGCGAAACAATCCTTGAACGGACCGACCAGTCGATTCCAGAGGTGGTATTTCGAAACACCCTCGGTGCGCGGGAAGTGGCGTACGGGTATCTGCATCATACGTCCCTCCTGCAACTGGATCAGCGCAGGCAGAAAGCGGTGCATACCCGTAAAGAAGGGGATGCGCTTGGCGTAGTCGCTCCACATCACTTTCAGCGGGCAACCCGTATCTTTCGCTCCGTCGTGGGTCATCATATTTCGGAAACCGTTGGCGATTTTCGATTGCAGATTCTTGAAGAAGCTATCCTTGCGACCGGCACGGATACCCATCACCAACTGATAGTCGGCCACGTGCTCCAGAAGCAGGTTAAAGTCTTCGGGTGTAGTTTGCAGATCGGCATCGATATAACCCACGTAGCGCGAGTGCGTTGCGTCGATACCCGCCTTCATTGCAACGCTCAAACCGCCATTCTTTGCAAGCGAGATGTAGAACATTGCCTCGTTACGCGCACAGATCTCGCGCATCAACTCAAGCGAGCCATCTTTCGATCCGTCATTGACCATCAGCACACACGCCTTTACGGGCGAAGTGGGCAGCCATTCACGCATTGCACGTTCGACGCGAGGCAGACTTTCGACCTCGTTATAGACGGGTACAACGACCGTCAGTTCATATTCTTTTGTTTTATTCATTGTCTTATTCAATCTTTTTCTATTTGGTTGTATCGGCTTGCAATTTGACAGGCTGCATCTGCACTTGCGCACCCTCTTTAAGTTTCAATGGTTTAAGTCTAATCTTTCTACGCCCCACGATCGTAAATGATCGATTGCCGACAACGGTCTGCTCGCGACCTTCCAACCAAGTGGCAAATAACGAATCGCGCTGTGGCTCCTTCCAGCCGATAAATAGTATCGAGTGGTGTGGCAGACAATCAAGACTATCGAGTTGCTCAACGTCGTAGATCGGCTCACAGGGTTGTCCGAGATAGACATCCATATTTTGTCCGCTGCGGAAACGATAGAAAGCGAAATTCTTGATGCCCTTTACTTCGGCAACTTCCATAGCCTTTGCCGAGATATCGCCCACGCCCATCTGTCGGTTGAATTGCGGAATTGCGGGTGTCGCAAGTGCTATCATCGCCAACAGACCACTGCCGCACCATACGATCGAGCGCTGTACGTCGCCGCGCCAAAGCTGCCACAATGACACGCACGACGCGACGAACAGCGCACCGAGGGCCACATAACCCCACGCGAGCGAATCATATTCGATCGGAATCAGGTCGCACACGTCAGCCACCACTGCTGCTGGCAATAGTAGTACGAACACCGCAGGAGCAAATCCCGCAGCCCATTTTGCCCACTTCGTCTGCTCGAATTGCGGTAGCCACAACATCGCCAAATAGACCACAAAGGGGTAGATCGGCACCAAGTAGATATCCAATTTTGAACTAAACAGCGAGAGCATAATAAACGTCGCTACGATTGCTACCATAAATAGTCGTTCGAGATCCGTGCGCACCAACTTTCGCCACGCACCAACGGCTAATACGCCCACAAGCAGGAATACCCACGGTGCAAACGACTGCGGAATGTGTGCGATGTAGTACCACCAGGGGCGTTTGTGGTGGAACGAGTCGATACCTCGCCCGATAGTCTGGTGGAATAGCAGGTTGTTGATATACTCCGCGCCACCTTCGATATAGACCAGCGACCACCACGCAGCGCACAGTCCAATGAGCAGTCCCCACTGGCGCAGGCCCATATATCGTCCGAAGGTTTTGATCTCGCCCTTCACCGCGAGGAAAACCGCAATCACCAGCACGGGCATCATAAATCCCACGGGACCTTTGGTGAACGTCGCGAGGAATATCCACACGGGCAATAACCAGTGGTGGCACTTTCGCGCCGTACCTCGATATAGTCGCCAGAAGGTGTAGATCGCCAACACGATGAACAAGCACATCAGCATATCCATTCGCAGTACCAACGCACTACCGAGGAACATACCCGTCGTGGCGAGCATCACATCGGCCGCTTTGGGGTCAAACGAGGGTATCTCCTCGCGCACCCAGCGCCCCATTATGGCGAGTATTCCCGCCACGGGCAACACACTTGCCAGCGCAATAAACCACATCTGATACGACCCGAACAACAGCTTCGAGAGCATTACGATCCAGAGGTACAAGGGTGGTTTGTCGGCATAGGCCTCGCCGTGGTTGTAGAACGAGAACCAGGTTCCGTCGCGCAGAGCCTCTTCGGCAATGCTTATGTATTTCAGCTCATTGTTGAGTGTGTAGTCGCGCAGCAGAAAAGGCGCGATGAGTGCGACTGCAATGAGCAGATGTCTAAACTTCATACTAAATATGATTTAGCGATTAACGTACAAAGGTGTTATTTGATAAACAACCTATATATATCATTTCCGTTTGCATACAAAAGCAGTGCAAACAGCACCACCAGGCCGAACATCTGTGCATATTCGAGGAACTTATCGCTCGGTTTGCGACGCGTGATCACCTCCCACAGCAGGAACAGCACGTGGCCTCCGTCTAATGCCGGAATAGGCAGAATATTCATCACCGCCAAGATTACTGATAGCAGAGCCGTTGTGCGCCAAAAACGCTCCCAATCCCACTCGTCGGGGAAGACGTTGCCGATCGAAAGGAAGCCGCCAAGTTCCTCGTACAATTTGCTCTCGGGCACCACGATTGTCTTGATCTGCTTCCAATAGCCACTGATCTCCTCGCCCGTACGACGCAAGCCTGCGGGAATCGACTCCAACAGCGTATATTCGCGCATACGAGCCACAAACGGACTGCGTGCCAAAACGCCAATCGAGCCATTCTCATCGAGCGTTACGGCCACCTCGCGTGCCACTACCACATCGGCACTATCGCGCTCGATACCGAGCACCACGCTCTGACCTGCCAATGCGGGCAATTCGCGCTTATACTCATCGAAATATCGCAGTTCGGCGCCATTGAGAGCCACCAATCGGTCGCCTGCCAAAAGACCTGCTGCACGAGCATCATCGGTAGCCACGCTGTCGATCTGGAAGGGCATACGCATTGCGTACATATTCTTGTAGCCCCCCTGCTGGCGCATTTCAACAAGTTGTTCCAACGGAATCGTAAAGCTATGCTCCGCACCATTGCGCTCAACAATAACTTCGCGATCCTCCGAAGTGATCAACAGAGCATTGACAATTTGGTCGACCTCCTCGATCTTCTCGCCACCGATTGAGAGTACCTTATCGCCGTCCTCGAAGCCGAGCTCGTGTCCTGCCTCGCTCCAAACGTAACCCCACTGCGCATCCTCGACAGGCAGATATGGCTCGCCCCAATGGTAGCAGATACCGCAATAGATCAAGAAGGCCAGCACCACGTTCATCACCACGCCCGCCACCATCACAATCAGACGTTGCCAAGCGGGTTTCGAACGGAATTCATCGGGTTGAGGCTCGGCTGCCATCTGCTCGGTGTCCATACTTTCGTCGATCATACCTGCAATCTTGACATAGCCACCCAGTGGCAACCAACCCATACCGTACTCGGTCTGTCCGCGACGGAACTTAAATATCGAAAACCACGGGTCGAAGAAGAGATAGAATTTCTCGACGCGAATGCCGAACATACGTGCGGCCAAAAAGTGTCCCAACTCGTGAATAATCACCAGCAGCGACAGACTCATAAAGAATTGAACTACTTTAATCAGAATATCCATAATGTTTTGTTATTTACGTAGTTGAAAGTGTGTTACAAACCAAGTATCTCGCGAGCCAAAGCGCGTGCTTCAGCGTTCGAGTGCGCATAATCGTCGAGTGTCGGTCGAGCAATGAATGTCGCACGTGCCAACGATTGCTCGATCGAACGCACAATATCCAAGAATCCGATTCGACCCGCAAGGAAAGCTGCCACAGCCACCTCATTGGCACCATTCATCGTGCAGGCTGCCGTACCACCGCGACGCAGACAGTCGTATGCCACGTCTAGTGCAGGATACTTCACACGATCGACCTCGCGGAACGAAAGGTTGGGGTTAGCCAGAAAATCGAAACGCTCCTCGGGGCGGCTCTTGCGCTCGGGGAAGGTCAAAGCATAGCTGATCGGCAGGTGCATATCGGGCGTGCCGAGTTGCGCCTTGATCGCTCCATCCTCGAACTCGACCATCGAATGAACGATCGATTGTGGATGAATCAATACCGAAATCTGATCGGCGGGAGTTCCAAACAACCATCGTGCCTCGATCACCTCAAAGCCCTTATTTACCATTGTCGCGCAGTCGATTGTGATCTTTGCACCCATCGACCAGTTGGGGTGGCGCAATGCCTCGGCGGCGGTCATTCGGTGCAGATCCTCAATCGGAGTGTCGCGGAACGCGCCACCACTTGCTGTGAGGATCAATCGGCGTACGGGCGACTGCTCGCCAACCAGACATTGAAATATGGCCGAGTGCTCCGAATCGACGGGCAGGATTGGTGCGCGGTGCTCTGTCGCAAGACGCATAACCAATTCTCCGCCAACGACTAATGTTTCCTTGTTTGCAAGGGCGATCTTCTTGCTCTGCTTGACCGCGGCAACGGTAGGCAATAGGCCTGCGTAGCCGACCAAAGCATTGACAACCACATCGACATTCGATGCCGCTGCCACATCCTCCATAGCCTTTGCACCGGCATAAACCTTCACGTCGGTCGCAGCCAGAGCCTCTTTAAGCGGAGTGTAATATTGCTCGTCGCCGATAACGACACAATCGGCATCGAACTCGATTGCCTGCTTGGCAAGTTGCTCCCAATTGCGATTTGCAACCAGAGCCGTTATTTCGAATTGTTCGGGATTTGCTCGAACGATATCAAGTGTCTGCACACCGATCGAGCCGGTTGATCCCAAGAGTGCTATGCGTTGTTTCATAACTGATTAGAATACGATGTAACTTTCAGGATCGACAGGCTTGCCATCGTTCCAGATTTCAAAATTGAGCAGTCGGGGAGTGTTGCCCTCGGCCGTGGCCTCGGCATTGTAGCCAATCACCTGTCCCGCTTTGACCTTCTGGCCCACTTCAACGAGCGATTGGGTCAGATTGCGATATATCGAGATCATATTGTTCGGATGTTGAACCTGTACCAAACAACCATCATCGGGCGACCAAACGTTGAGCAATACGATACCGTCGCCGATAGTTACGACCTGCGTGTCTGCAGTCGAGGCGATACTCACTCCGAGATTGCCCGATTTGGGACTGAACTTATTGACGATGACTCCGCCGGCCAAAGGCGATACCAATTGCATCGATTCGCGCACACTGCGACGACCATTGCCTTGTGAGGATATCGAGTACTCACCATCGCCTTCGATTTGCGCACGCAGGATAGAGTCCTCTGCCGAGGGCATTACGAGCGATTTGTCAGCAGTCGATTGGTTCTGCTCGGTAAGGCTGCGCATTACGGGGGTCTTGCCCTCCATAATCAGGGCGATGTTGTCGCTATACACCTTCATCTGGTTCAATCGTCGCTCCATCGAGTCAAGTCGTACGATGTTCTCCAAAAGGATCGTTCGAGTGCGGTTACCTTGATACCCCGGCAGGAATTCGAGCAGGGGAGTGTAGGCCACCGACGAGATGATGACAATAAAGAGTACCAACATCTGAGCCAAAAGACCTGCAACGAGGCTCAAAGGCGAGATGTACATATGCCACTTTTCGCGGTTATCGCGTTCGTCGCGTAGCGAAAGGCGTTGTTTGCGCCAAAGATTGGCGATTTTATCTTTCCAATTCTGTTCCATTCGAGTATAATTTTTCGAACTTACAAAGATAGCGATTTTGTTGTAAAGAAATGCCGAGTTGAAGCCATTTTTTGTCGCTTCGTGTTGTCTATAACGGAAAAAGCCCATATATTTGTATATTAAAAGATCTTTTGAACGTGGAAATAGAACAAAATATCTGGGGTTTCTCGCCCGAAGGTGAGGGTGGGCTGCTCTATACGATGCGCAATGCATCGGGCGGTGAGGTATTGCTGACCAATGCAGGAGCTGCGTTGGTCGGTGTGCGTCTGCCTAATGTCGATGGCTCGCTGACAAATGTCGTTGCGGGCTATGACTCGTTTGCCGAATATATCGACGATACGGTTGGAATGGGTAAGGTTACGGGCCGCACGAGTGCGACGATCACTCGCGGTCGTTTTCAACTCGATGGTGAAACAGTGCGCCTCTCAATCAATCGACCTCCGCACCATATTGACGGTGGTCGAAAGGGATTTGGAGCGCGAATGTGGGAGGCTCGTACGGAGGTTAATCGCGTGGTCTTTGCTCTCGAAAGTGAGGAGGGCGATGAGGGCTATCCTGCGGCACTGCGAGTTGAAACGATCTATGATTGGGATGATGATAATCGCCTGGAAATTACCTTTGTAGCTCAATCAAACGGCGCAACGCCCATCGATCTGTCGATCGCTCCGATGTTCGATCTTTCGGGGCAATTCACTCCTGAATCCGTCGCACGACATCGTTTGCAGGTCGGCGCATCGCGCTATATCGCAGTGCGTGGAGATAATGTTCCGACGGGTGAATTACAATCGGTTGAGGGTACGCAATTAGATTTCCGCACCGAGCGCGAGGTGGGTGATTTGGACACCTTCGACGGACTGATTGGCGAGCGCGGAGGTCTGGACCATTGGCTGGCTGTCGATGATTGGCAGCGCTCGATCTTGGCACACGTGGCAACCCTGATCGATCCGCAGTCTGATCGCAAGATGAATGTCTATTCGTCGCAACCAGCTTTACATCTCTATTCGGCCAATGCAATGAGTGGCAGCGGAGCCGCGCGTGAAGGTCGCGAGTATGAGGATCATTCGGCTTTGGCTCTGCATTGTATGGCTCTGCCTGATGCCGTTAATCACGCGGAGTTCCCTTCGATCATCTTGCAGGCCGGCGAGTTGTATGTTCAAAAGACGGTTTACGAATTTCTATAAACTATCGAATAATGCGACGTATAGGGTTGATCTCGGATACACACGGCACGTTCGATCAGACGTTGCGCGACTTTTTGCGCGATGTCGATGAGGTGTGGCACGTGGGCGATATTGGCTCTTTGGCTTTGGCCGACGAGATTGCGGCATTCAAACCTCTGCGTGCGGTCTATGGCAATATCGATGATCATGAGGTGTGTCGTGTCTATTCTGATGTGGCTGTATTCGATGTCGAGGGCTTTCGTGTGCTGATGACCCACATCGGAGGATATCCCGACCATTACGATCGACGCGCGTTGGCACACATCTATCAGACTCGCCCCGCGATCTTTGTGGCGGGTCATTCACACATCTTGAAGGTCATTTATGATAAACGTTTTTCGATGTTGCACCTCAATCCCGGGGCAGCGGGTCGATATGGTTTTCATAAGGTTCGTACGGCGTTGCGATTTACACTTGACGGGGGCGATATTCGCGATATGGAGATAGGCGAGTGGCCGCGTTAAAGCCTCTCGAAATACAATACAATATTTTATACTGTCCTTGCGTTATATCGTCGCCGACCAATTCGGCGATACATTAAACCTTTTTTAGACAGTATGAATCTTAACCCCACATCTACGCTGGCATCCATTGTTGCCGTATCGGCTTTTGATGCCGAGAAAAATAATTGCGCTAACCATTTGATAGATCGTTTATTGCTGGCAGCTATCGATAAGCCTGACAGCCACGCCGCGCGTGTTATTCGTTCGCTTGCCGATGAGTGGCGGGTGGAGCAAATTCGTAGCCAAATAGAGCGTGAATTGAACGATTCAGAGCCAGCGAACGAAGCTGATAGTGCAGCCCTTCGTGCCGATTTTTTCACGAAAATTTACAATCTTCTCTCTTCTGTCGCAATTGCGGGCGAGCCCCTCAATACGGGCCATATTTTATTGCTTGCGATTGCCGATCCGACGACGATTTCAAACGAAATTTTGCGTAGTCATCTGATCGGTAGCCAACGCCTTGCCGAGGCGATGGGAGTGCTCGAAGTCGAGGAGGATCGCCACCTCGATATGAGCTTGCAATAGCGAGGTGTAGAAAATGCATTGATAAAAACAGATCGAAATAGTTAGTTTTTCGAAAAATATCAAACTGCACATCGGAAAAATCTCTATCTTTGTAGAGATGTTAAACAGAAACACATTCCGACTATGAAACGACTGTTTTTATTGATGACGGCATTGTTGTTTGCCGCGTCGGTGGCGGCGGAGGAGCCGATGGTGCTTCGTGCCGAAAAGTGCGACTTGTATGGCACGTTGGCAGTGCCCGAATCGGGATCGCGTACCGTCGCTCTGATTATCGCAGGATCGGGCGCAACCGACCGCGATGGCAATAATCGTGCGGCAGGATTGATAACCGATTGCTATAAGCAACTATCCGACTCGCTCGTTGCAAATGGCTATGCTGCATTACGTTACGATAAGCGTGCAATCGCGGCAAGTGCCTCGCCCGAGATTACAGAGGCCGAGTTATCGTTCGACGATTATATCAACGATGCAGTGGCGTGGGCCGATCTTTTGGCGGCAGACGAACGCTTCGATCGGGTGGTGTTAATAGGCCATAGCGAGGGCTCGTTAATCGCTCTTGCAGCGGCAAAACGTACCGACAAAGTGGCGGCAGTCATCTCGCTTGCAGGTCCGGGTGAACCGATTGATCAGACGTTGCGTCGCCAATTGGCCACACAGCCTGAACCTTACAAAACAGAGTGCTATCGCATTATCGACGAACTGAAAGCGGGTCGTATGGTTGAAGATGCACCTGCAGAGTTGGCGGCTCTGTTCCGTAAGAGCGTGCAGCCATTCCTAATCTCGGAGATGAGATATAACCCAGCCGATGAGGCGCGTATGTTGCGAGTCCCTCTGTTGATTGTGCAGGGCACGACCGATATTCAGGTTGAAACGGCCGATGCGGCGCGACTGTTTATGGCGCAACGTATGGCACGTATGGTCATGATTGATGATATGAATCACGTGTTGAAGATCTGTCCGACAACAAATCCTCAACAGCAGATGGCTACGTATATGAACCCATCGCTACCGATCGCAGCGAAACTTGTTCGTGCGGTGGTCGATTTTATGGGCAATTTATAAGTGTTCGCCGACAGTAGCTCGCACAATATTACGAATAAATCAGGTCTGTTCAATCTCGTATTGGACAGACCTGATTTTTAGCTCCAAATGATCGGTAGAAAGGCTCGAATCCTGCAACTTTGTGTGCTATTTCTCGCGCGCGGATAAAATAATGTCTAAATAATAGCGATGATTCGAAAAATTTTGACGATATTTGCAGTTCAATCAAACTCGAAAACAAAAACAATAAAAATATAAAAACGAGAAACTTACTATGTTAAGCGGAGGAAGAACCAAAATTGCGGATTTGTTGAAATCCGTTGAGCGCGACATCGATGTCGTTGCAAAAGGCTGGGTGCGCACCAAGCGCGGTAACAAAAACGTTGCCTTCATCGCATTGAATGATGGCTCGTGTGTTGCTAATATTCAGATTGTTGCCGATGTGGCTAAATTCGACGAGCAGTTGTTGAAGGATATCACTACGGGTGCCTGCTTGCGTGTTGCAGGCCGTCTGGTTGAGTCGGTTGGCTCGGGTCAGCCCGTTGAGATTCAGGCCTCGGAGATCGAGATCTACGGCAAGGCTGATTCGACATACCCCTTGCAGAAGAAGGGCCACTCGCTCGAATTCTTGCGCGAGATCGCCTATCTGCGCCCCCGTACTAATACCTTCGGCGCAATTCTGCGTATTCGCCACGCAATGGCTTATGCAATCCATAAGTATTTCAACGACAGAGGTTTTTACTATCTGCATACGCCGCTGATCACCGGCTCGGACTGCGAGGGTGCAGGTGCAATGTTCAACGTTACCACTATGGACCTGAACAACATTCCCAAGACCGAAGAGGGTGCAGTTGATTACTCGCAGGACTTCTTCGGCAAGCCTTGCAACCTGACCGTTTCGGGCCAGTTGGAGGGTGAGTTGGGTGCGTTGTCAATGGGCCAGATCTATACCTTTGGTCCTACGTTCCGCGCCGAGAACTCGAATACCCCGCGCCACTTGGCCGAGTTCTGGATGATCGAGCCTGAGGTTGCATTCTACGACTTGGAGGATAATATGGAGTTCGCCGAGGACTTCTTGAAGTATCTGATCCGCTATGCGTTGGAGAACTGCAAGGAGGACTTGGAGTTTATGAACAAAATGTGGGACAACGAGTTGTTGGATCGCCTGAACTTCGTTGTTGAGAATGACTTTAAGCGTCTGGACTACACCGAGGGTATCGAGATTTTGAAGGCGAGCGGTCAGAAGTTCGAGTTCCCCGTTGAGTGGGGTTGCGACTTGCAGAGCGAGCACGAGCGCTACTTGGTTGAGAAGCACTTCAAGCGCCCCGTGATCCTGATCAACTACCCGAAGGAGATCAAGGCATTCTATATGAAGCAGAACGAGGATGGTCGTACGGTACGCGCAATGGACGTTCTGTTCCCGAAAATCGGCGAGATTATCGGCGGTTCGGAGCGTGAGGCCGATTATGGCAAACTTCGTGCAAGAATTGAGGAACTCGGTATGAACGAGAAGGACGTATGGTGGTATCTCGACACACGTCGTTGGGGTTCGGCACCGCATAGCGGCTTTGGTTTGGGCTTCGAGCGACTGCTGTTGTTTGTTACGGGTATGGCTAACATCCGCGATGTTATCCCCTTCCCCCGTACGCCGAAGAACGCAGAGTTCTAAACAATCGAACAAGATAAGCGAATTGGATAGTGCGCTGCGGAGACGTGGCGCACCATCTATCTACTACCACGCGAATAGAGAAGAGACCCGCGTAACTAATTGGTTGTAAAATTATTTAGAAACACGGTCTTAAAACTATGGCACACATCAATCAACGACAGGTCCAGTCCCTGCAACAGAAACTTTCGCCGCAGCAGATCCAGATGATCAAACTTTTGGAGTTGCCGACGGCGCAACTCGACTCACGCATTAAGGAGGAGATCGAGTCGAATATAGTTCTCGAAGAGCAGGAGCCGGAGCAGTTTGACGACGAGCAGCCTGCCCGCATCTCTGTCGAAGAGTATCTTAAAGAGGACGAAACACCTTCATACAAGGCACATATAAATAATCGCTCGAAAGACGATAAGCAACGCCCTGTATATATTACGGGTGGTCGCTCATTGCAGGAGTCGCTCATCGAACAGTTAGGCTTCCGTAATCTGTCGCAGCGGGAGATGACTTTGGCGCGATACCTTGTCGGTAGCCTTGATGAAGATGGCTACCTGCGCCGCGATATGGAGGCTATTAGCGACGATTTGGCTTTTGCCGTAGGTGTCGAGGCCTCGATCGAGGAGTTGGAACGTCTGCTGGCAGTGATTCAGGATCTGGAGCCTGCAGGTATCGGTGCACGCTCGTTACAGGAGTGTCTGCTGTTGCAGATCAATCAACTGCCGATGATTTCGCGTGAGCGGAGGATAGCTCGCAAAATCCTTACGGACCATTTCGACGAATTTGTCAAGAAGCATTATGAACGATTGATCTCGCGTATGCATATCAGCGAGGATGAGTTTCGCGATGCTGCGGCTGAGATTCGACGTTTGTCGCCACGTCCGGGTGGTAGTTTCAGCGAAGGTACGGGTGATGCAGCGCCATATATCATCCCCGATTTTCTGCTTGACTATCAGAATGGTAAATTTGATCTGCAATTCAACTCGTACAATGTGCCCGAATTGAAGGTCAATCGTCGCTATGTCGAGATGATGCGCGAGATGGCATCGGCGGATGGTACGGTGAGCGAGGAGAATCGCGAGGCGGTGCAGTTCGTTAAGAGCAAAATCGACTCGGCAAAGTGGTTTATCTCGGCCATCAAGCAACGCCATGATACGTTGATGCATACGATGCGCGAGATTCTGGATTATCAGCAGGAGTATTTCAAAGA
>JAFPAT010000028.1 GCA_017425655.1 Rikenellaceae bacterium
CGATTGTCGGGAGAGATAACCGCATCGCGCTTACCCTCAATCTCGGGTGCAAGCACTTCGGCACGACCACCAACCTTTGCGACATAATAATCGGCTGTGAACGAGTGGCGATAGATCGGATTGTGATTCGACGACACAAGCAACAGGCTCTCGTCCTGCGAAAACTCATAATCGCCCACACTCACCGCACCCTCGGCCTTTGCATCGTAGATCACATCGGTCTGCGCACCCGTAGCGTATGCAAATCTGCACACCGAGCCATTGACCATAGCGGTATAGTGTTCGCCGTCGGCCGTCGAACGCAATCCATAGACCGAGCGTTGCTTTGCGCCAAGGCGCACGATGTCGGTATAGGTGTAAGGCTCGGTAGCATTGGCAACCGTAGCCAGCACCAAAGCCACAAACAAGAATACTTTTCTCATAATCTGTCGTTTAGCAAGCCTTCAAGCTCATATCGAGGCTCTTGATCTGGTGAGTCAGCGCACCCACCGAAACGAAATCGACACCACACTCGGCGTAGTCGCGCAGGGTTTCGAGCGTGATACCGCCACTCGACTCGATCTCGCAACGACCTGCAATGCGCTTCACAGCCTCGCGAGTCATTTCGAGCGAGAAGTTATCAAGCATAATGCGATCGGCACCACCCGCAGCAAAGACCTCGTCGATGTTCTCCAACGTGCGCACCTCAATCTCGATCTTCAAGTTGCGACCCGTGCGAGCCAGATACTCGCGACATTTGGTCAGAGCCTGCGCCACACCGCCTGCAAAGTCGATATGGTTGTCCTTCAAGAGGATCATATCGAACAGACCGATACGGTGATTCTCTCCGCCACCGATCTTAACGGCCATCTTGTCCAGCACGCGCATACCTGGCGTAGTCTTACGGGTATCCAATACTTTGGTTTTCAGACCCTCCAAACGATCAGCATAGACCGCTGTCTGGGTTGCAACGCCACTCATTCGCTGCATAATATTGAGCAGGATACGCTCGGCCTGCAACAACGACTGCAAGCGACCCGATACGTAGAACGCAACGTCGCCAACCTTCACACGCGTACCATCTTCGAGCAGTTGCTCGAACTCCATTTCGGGATCCAAGCGGTTGAGCACCATCTGCGCTACCTCGATACCTGCAATAATGCCGTCCTGCTTACACAGCAGACGCATACGGCCACGCTCCTCGGCGGGAATACAGCAGAGCGATGTGTGATCGCCATCACCAATGTCCTCTTTAATAGCAAGTTCGATAAGCTCTTCAACGAAGGGAATGTATTCAGCTTTCATAGTTGTATGAGTTTATAGTTTTCGTTTAATATTTCAAAAGTATAATTTCCAATCTGCAAAGTTAAGTTTTTTTCGTGAATATACCTTAATTATATAGCGAATCTTATCTCCATAGCAAAGAATTTACTGCTATGGCAACTTTTTTAATAACGAGATAACAATCAGCAACAAAAAAAACACATCGGAACATTATAAAAATGTGTCAAAAAATCGCCCCGCAGACGAACAATATCGAAATATATTCACTACCTTTGTGCAATTGGATATGAACTAAATTAACTAAATTCAATAATCTCAAATTATGAACAAAGTTACTATCGAGCGTTCACAGCGTTTGGATGGCATTGGCGAGTACTACTTCTCGCGTAAATTGCGCGAAATCAGCGAAATCGAGGCCGCAACAGGCCGCCAAATTATTCGTTTGGCTATGGGTAGCCCCGACCTGCCGCCCCATCAGTCGGTTATCGACCGCCTTGCAAAAGAGGCACAGCGTCCCGACGTGCACAAATATATGTCGTATCAGGGCGAACCTATTCTGCGTAAAGCATTTGCCGATTGGTACAAGCGTTACTACAACGTCGATGTAGATTTCCGTTCGGAGGTACTGCCTCTGCTTGGTTCGAAAGAGGGCTTGATGCATATCTGCCAGACCTTCCTCAATGTTGGCGACAAGGTGTTGGTTCCCAACCCGGGTTACCCCACTTATAGCGCAGCCGTTAAATTGTCGGGTGGCGTTATGGTCCCCTACTCGCTGAATAAGCAGACCGGTTTCCTGCCCGATTTCGATGCTATCGAGGCAGCAGGTTTGGAGGGCGTAAAGATGATGCTCGTGAACTATCCCAATATGCCGACAGGTCAAACTCCGACTCCCGAGCTGTTCGTTAAGTTGGTTGAGTTCGGTGCAAAGCACAACATCTTGATTATCCACGACAATCCTTATAGTTTTGTTCGCAACCCGCAGCCGATGAGCATCTTGCAGGTAGAGGGTGCAATGGAAGTTGCTATGGAACTCAACTCGCTTTCGAAGGGCCATTCAATGGCTGGCTGGCGTGTAGGCGCGATCTTCGCAAAGAAGGAGTGGATCGACGCTATTCTCTGCTTTAAGAGCAATATGGATTCGGGTATGTTCTACCCCGTGCAGGCTGCTGCCGAGACCGCGTTGGGCCTGGGCGACGAGTGGTTCAAGGAGTTGAACGACATCTACTACGCTCGCGAGAAGCAGGGCTACGAACTGCTTGACGCTCTGGGTTGTACCTATCGCAAGGGTCAGGCCGGCTTGTTCATTTGGGCCGAGCTGCCGGAGAGCTACGAGGGCGATTCGTTCCAGTTCTCGGACGAGGTAATGGAGAAGTGCGACGTATTCGTAACTCCGGGTGCTATCTTTGGTAGCGAGGGTAAGCGTTATGTTCGTATCACTCTGTGCTGCCCCGCCGAGCTGCTCGAAAAGGCTGCACAGCGCGTGCGCGAGAGATTGAATAAATAATTCCCAAAAATATAGGAAGACGAGGTTGCCCACGCGATAGTGTGTCGGGCAACCTTTTTCATTGAGCAGAGCGATGATATTCTCGGTCTATCAATATTTGAAGGCATTGGCCAATCCTGTCGGGCGTTTTCGCACGCTTGGCACACCACGTGTCGTACCCGAAGGTAATTTCCGAACAGGTAACGACGCTGTGGTATTTCGCATCGTGAGCGAGGAGAGAGTGATGATGCTCAAATGTTATTTGCGACCTCCGCAGGCGATTGCGGAGCGTTGCTCTTGCTCGCAACGGACACCTCTCACTGCATATTGCCAATGGCTTGACCAAGAGCTGACAATCGATGATGATGCTGGCGGGATGGTCGAAGTTGGAGTTACGGTTGGCGAATGGATCGAAGGTCGCTCGTTGAATGACGAGATTCTCGATGCCGTAATCGAGCGCGACAAAGAGCAATTGGCTCGTCTATCGGCCGATTTTGATCGCTTTGCGCTCGAACTTATTGATCAAGAATGGGCACACGGCGATCTAAAACCCGAAAATATAATCTATTCGCCGCGCGGAATTCGGCTCATAGACATCGACTCGATCTATACGCCCGAGTTGGCAGGTCTTACCACGACGCAACTCGGAACGGATGGTTATCGCCACCCATCGCGCACAGAGGCGCACTTTGACCGCCACATCGACGACTACCCTATTGCTCTGATTTCGGCAACACTTGCGGCATTAGCTCTTGATTACGATCTCTATCGCCGTTTCGATCGTGGCGACGGAGTGTTGATCGATCCAGCGGAAGCCGTTGCAGGAAGGAGCGCGGCTGTTACCGAAATGGAGCGCTTATTTGCGCAAGCTGGCGATGCTGCACACTCGTTAATAATCAGATTGTTACGCTCACCAATACACTCTCTCGAGGGGCTCGACAAAGCTCTACGTCAAGCGACCAATAAGATCTCACCGAATGGAGAACTGCACCTTACGACAAAAGGTGGATACTGGGGATTTACAGACGATAATGGTCGTTGGATTATCGGCGCAGCATACCGTTCTGCCTTCGACTTTCAAGAGGGTTATGCAGCGGTGCTGTTGGGAAATGTTTGGCAATATATCGACCAACAAGGTTGTCCGCGCCTGATTTGCCCCGAAGCCGATGCAATCAAGCCCGTACGTAATGGTCGCGCACGCCTACTCGTCAATGGCGAATGGCGCGAAGTTGAGATTTAGAGTATTTTGAGATTTTACAAGACGCAAAGCCCTACTCCTCGTTCGCCCTATCTTCGTCCTCTTCGTCAGTAGCCGCAGCAATAAGCGAGGGATTAAGGGTTTGCTTGGCTTTGATGCCATATTGACGCAGACGTTCGCTATTGCGCACAAGATTATCGTTGCCCGAGGTAAGGCGCTTATACGCCTCATCGTAACTACGTTGCGCCTCGCCGATACCCTTACCGACACCATCCATCGCCGCAACAAATTTCACAAATTGATCGTACAGTTTAACACCCAACTGCGCAATGCGTTCAGTATTGCGATTGCGGTTATCACGCTGCCAAAGATCATCGACCAATTTGAGCATTGCAAAGAGGTTGGTGGGCGACGAAAGGATCACCTTGCGGTTATAAGCTTCCAACCACAGATCATCGCGGCACTCGCGCATAGCCTCCAAAAATGCCGATTCGATAGGGATAAACATCAGCACGAAATCGGGCGTACAATCCAGCAGACGCTGATACTCCTTACGGCTCAACTCTTTGATATGCTGGCGTATCGACTCGATATGTCGCGCCATTGCCGCTGTACGCTCAACAGCCGTTTCGGCACGTGTATAATCCAAATAAGCGGTCAGCGATACCTTCGAGTCGATAATCACGCGCTTGCCTTCGGGTAGGTTCAAAATCACATCGGGGCGTAGATTATTACCCTCCTCGTCCTTGATGTTGGCCTGCACCACATAGTGCTCTCCCTTAATGAGGTTCGAATGGTCAAGGATGGTCGTCAGAATCATCTCGCCCATATCGCCCTGCACCTTCGAGTTACCACGAATAGCTTCGGTCAGATTGTTCGTTTCATCGGTAATGCGGCGATTGAGTTCCATCAGATTTTTCAGTTCGTTCTTCAACGCACCGTGTCGTTCGACATCGTCGCGGTGGATAGTCTCGACACGCAACTTAAAGTCGGCAATATTCTCACGGAAAGGCTTCAGCAACTGCTCGATAGACTCCGAATTGGTCTGACGGAACAGGCGACTCTTCTCCTCCAAAATATCGTTTGCCAAATTGCGGAACTGCTCCTGCATCGTCTTCTGCATCTGCTCCGTCTCGCTCTTTTGCTGCTCGGCCGCTGCTCGTTGTTGCTCGCGTATCTCCTCTCGCTCTTGATCGAAAGCGCGTTGCTGATCTGCCAAGCGCATCTCAAGTGCCTCGATACGTACCGCGCGACGCTCGGCCTCGGTCTGCACCTCGCCCTTCTCGGCTGTAAGATCAACGATGCGCGACTGCAACTCCTCGACCTTCAAAAGTTGCTCGTCAGCTTCCTTGCGAGCATTCTCGCGTTCGATAGCAGTCTCGGCACGCGAGAGTCGTAACTCGCGGCGCGAATAGATCAATGCTACTAAAAGTAGCAACAGAACCAGTGAAATTGATATAATTACGGCAATATTCATACTCTACGTTATTATCTTCTGGCAAATATAGCTATATTTTTCGAGAAATATGCGTATCTTTGTCCATTAAGAATATTCAAAATCTCGTATGGAACGAATTATCTCACCCTCGATGCTCTCGGCCGACTTCGGAAACCTCGACCGCGATACTCGTATGATCGACCGCAGTGCGGCGCAATGGATTCACATCGACGTAATGGATGGCGTTTTTGTGCCTAACATTTCGTTCGGTTTTCCCGTAATGAAACCCATCCGCAAAGCATCGAATAAGGTGCTTGATGTACATCTGATGATCGTCGAGCCCGAAAAATATGTCGCTCGCTTCGCCGAAGCCGGTGCCGACATTGTAACTTTTCACTATGAGGCAACCTCGACACCCGAAGAGGCAATCCGCCTGATCCGCGAAAGCGGCGCAAAGGTGGGCATCTCGATCAAGCCCAAAACACCCGTAGAGGTGTTGCGCGATCTGCTGCCGAAGGTTGATCTGGTGCTGGTAATGAGCGTTGAGCCCGGCTTCGGAGGTCAGAGTTTTATCGAAGGTTCAACCGACAAGGTTCGCGAATTGCGAAAGATGATCGACGAGGCTGGTCTTGATGTTACGATCGAGATCGACGGTGGCGTTTCGGCTGCCAATGCAGGCGAGCTCTATGAGGCCGGTTGCGATGCGTTGGTTGCAGGTAGCGCAGTGTTCAAGGCTGCCGATCCCGAGGAGGAAATCTTAAAGATTCTCAACGCATAACGACCGATGATTTCGATCGACAACGTAACCGTCAGCTTCGGCGGCTGGACACTCTTCGACCAAATCTCATTCTTGGTAAATCCCAAGGATCGCATAGGTCTTGTCGGCAAGAACGGCGCGGGCAAAACTACCCTCCTACGAATTATCACGGGAGAGCAACAGCCTACGTCGGGTGTTGTTACGCGCAATAGCGACTGCACGATCGGCTACCTGCCACAGCAGATGAAGGTGGCCGATACGACCACGCTCATTGACGAAACGGCAAAGGCCTTCGCCGAAGTGCTTGAAATTGAGGCCGAAATCGAGCGTATCACAATGGCATTGGCGGAGCGCGAAGATTACGACTCGCCCGAATACGAACAGTTGATGCATCGTCTTGACGAGTGCAACAATCGCTATCATATTCTGGGAGGCGACAGCCGTGATGCCGATATCGAAAAGACACTGCTCGGATTGGGCTTCCGTCGCGAAGATTTCGACCGCCCCACAAGTCAATTTTCGGGTGGCTGGCGTATGCGTATCGAATTGGCGAAGTTGCTCCTACGTCGTCCATCGATATTTTTGCTCGACGAGCCTACGAACCACCTCGATATCGAATCGATTCAGTGGCTCGAAGAGTATCTGCGAAATTATAACGGTGCGGTGTTGCTCATTTCGCACGACCGCGCCTTCCTTGATAACGTAACAAATCGCACGATTGAGATCTCACTCGGCAAGATCTACGACTACAAAGTACCTTATAGCAAGTACGTTGTACTGCGTCGCGAACGCCGCGAGCAACAGATGGCCGCATACGAGAATCAGCAGCGTATGATCGAGAAGACCGAGGAGTTCATCGAGCGTTTCCGTTACAAGCCGACCAAATCGAATCAGGTGCAGTCGCGCATCAAGCAACTCGAACGCTTGGAGCGTATAGAGGTCGATGAGGAGGATCTCTCGACGCTGAACATCAAATTCCCACCTGCTCCACGTTCGGGTCAGATCGTAGCCGAGGTGAAGGAGGTGGGTAAGAGTTTCGGCTCGAAGCACGTTTTCAGCGGTGCCAATCTCGTTATCGAACGCGGCGAGAAGATCGCCCTCGTGGGTCGCAATGGCGAGGGCAAAACTACATTTGCACGTATGTTGGTCAGCGAATTGCAGGCAAGCGAAGGTTCGATTCGTCTCGGTGCAAATGTCAATGTCGGATACTACGCCCAGAATCAGGAGGATCTGATGGATGGCGAGATTACCGTTTTCGATACATTGGATCGCGTTGCCGTAGGCGATATTCGCACTCGTCTGCGCGATATTTTGGGTGCCTTTCTGTTCCGAGGTGAGGATATCGAGAAGAAGGTGAAGGTTCTGTCGGGTGGCGAGCGCGCCCGTCTGGCAATGGCGCGAATGATGCTCGAACCGCATAACCTGATTGTCATGGACGAGCCGACAAACCATATGGATATGCGCTCGAAAGATATTCTGAAAGAGGCTCTTATGCGTTTCGACGGAACAGTTGTCGTAGTTTCGCACGATCGTGAGTTCCTTGACGGAATGGTCGATAAAATATATGAGTTCCGCGACGGTGGCGTTAAGGAGTATCTCGGAGGTATCTACTACTTCCTCGAAAAGCGCAAGGTCGAGTCGCTGGCCGAAATCGAGCGTAAAGCGACCACAACGACCGCGACAAAGGATAGCACTGCGCCCTCTTCGGGTAAGCTCTCGTATGAGCAGAAAAAGGAGCAGGAGAAGCAGATTCGCAAACTGCGAAAGGCGGTCGAGGCTATCGAAACGGAATTGGCCGAGATCGAGGGGCAGATCGCCGAGTATGACGCGCGTTTCGCCTCGGCAACCGAATACAACGAGGCCGATTATCGCGCTTACAACGAGTTGAAAACACGTTACGACCACCAAATGCACGAGTGGGAGAAGACGAGCTACGAACTTGAATTGATTGAAGAAAATTAAAAAAAGGAGATATGGCAGAGAATCTTATTTTCGGAATTCGCCCCGTAGCCGAGGCTATCGAGGCGGGCAAGCAGATCGAAAAACTCTATATCCGCAAGGGTGCAGAGGGACAGTTGATGACGGAGTTACGCGATTTATGCTATCGCCACCACATTCATATTCAAGAAGTTCCCGTCGAGAAGCTGAATCGTTTGACACGTGGCAACCACCAAGGCGTTGTGGCACAGATCGCCTCAATCGAATACGCCTCGATAGAGGATATTTTCGAGCGTGTGCCTGACGATGAAACCCCGCTGATTGTGATCTTCGACGGCGTTACCGATGTGCGAAATTTCGGAGCCATTGCCCGCTCGGCCGAGTGTGCAGGAGCGCACGGATTGATCGTACCGCTGAAAAATGCCGCACCCGTCAATGCCGAGGCTATTCGCTCGTCGGCCGGCGCACTGACCGCGATCCCCGTCTGCCGCGTTGGCTCGATCCGCAACACTATCAAGATGCTGCAAACCGAAGGGTATCAGATCGTTGCAGCTACCGAGAAGAGTCGCAAACTGCTCTACGATGCCGACTTCACGCGCCCGACAGCGATCGTAATGGGCAACGAGGAGCGTGGTATCTCGAAGGAGGTAATGAAGCTGTGCGACGAGCAGTTGGCAATTCCGATGATCGGCCATATCGAGTCGCTCAACGTATCTGCCGCTGCGGCTGTTATGCTCTTCGAGGTTGTTCGTCAGCGCATCGGCTAACTCAATGAAACAGAGCTACACCCACCCTGCGCTCGGTCCGATTGAGATCGAGCGAGTGGCGCGTGCCCGAAATATTCGTATCTCGGTGCGCAATGGGCGTGTGCGTGTAGCCTACCCGTGGTTTTCATCGCGCGAAAGAGCGTTGCAATTTCTTGAAGCAAAATTAGATTGGGCTCTTGCCACACTCGAA
>JAFPAT010000029.1 GCA_017425655.1 Rikenellaceae bacterium
GGCAAGGTGCTCGACGCAGATGGCGACCCGATTAAGGGGATCAAAATCACAATGAAAGATGATGCCACCGCACCAAACCCATATAATATCGTTGAGAGCCAAAGCCTTGAAAATGGCGACTATACGATTAGCGGCAGAGTGATGCCAACCGACAAACTCTATCTGTCGGTTGAGGATATTGACGGCATAGGAAATGGAGGTGATTTCGAGAGTCGAATGATTGAACTCGATTTCAGCAAAGTTGAATATACGGGCGACAAAGAGGCGTGGCACGTAGGCACCAAATCACTCGAACAAGATATCGTTCTCGTCGAAAAGAGCAATTCGACTAACGAATAACGATTTTCTCGCATGTGAAACGCTCAACTTTCGCGCGAAAATTTGTACCTTTGTAGTAAGGAGGTCGTAACTTTTCGACCACAAATACCTCAATACTATGAAATACAAAGTTTTAGCCGCAATGATGGCTTTGCTCGGCTTCGGGGCTTCGTGCTCATCGACACGCCAGCAGAAGAGCGTTCCGCAATCCGAAGAACAGCCTGCCGTACAGCAGGATAGCATCGAATTGCCCGCCATCAGACTGATGTACGGTGTGCCGCCCGTTGCTCTGCGACAGGAGACGATTGAGACGGCTCCGCAGACTCCTGAAGAGGAGCCTACGGCACTACCCACCAACACCCAAACAACAACCGAAAACGAATAATCCGCCACTCCAAACGATGACCAAAGATCTGAACGGCCGAAGACTCGGACTGCGAAAGCGACTCGGACTGGAACTCTTCTCGAAGCTCCACCAGCAAGCTGTCGCCGAACATCCCCTACGCACACTCTTTTGGGAGTGCACGCTACGTTGCAATCTCAACTGCCGCCACTGCGGTAGCGACTGTCGCACCGAGGCCGCAATCCCCGATATGCCGTTGGAGGATTTTCTGCGCGTGATCGACGAACAGATCACGCCGAATGTCAATCCCAACAAGGTCATGATCGTAATTTCGGGTGGTGAAGTCTTGGTTCGCAAAGATCTCGAAAAAGCGGGATTGGAGCTATATCGTCGCGGATATCCCTGGGGCATCGTTACAAATGGTTTGGCTCTGACACGCGAGCGATTTGAAAGTTTGCTCCGCGCAGGATTGCACTCGATCTCGGTCAGTTTCGACGGCTTCGAGGAGCAGCACAACTATATCCGACGCAATCCGCACAGCTACGAGCGAGCATTGGAGGCTCTGCGAATGATCGCAGCCGATGGCACATTGGCATACGATGCTGTTACCTGCGTTACGGGTGCGCTCGTGTCGCAGCTCGACCAGATGAAGGAGTTGCTGATTGCCAACGGGATCAAACATTGGAGAATCTTCACGATCTTTCCCGTTGGTCGCGCGGCCGACGATCCGACACTCCGCCTTACCGACGAGCAATTCCGCGAAGTGATGGAGTTTATTCGTCGTACCCGCCGCGAGGGGAGAATCGACCTTACATATGCCTGCGAGGGCTTTTTAGGCGGTTACGAGACCGAGGTGCGCGACACATTCTACTACTGCGCCGCAGGTGTTACTACAGCCTCGATACGTGTCGATGGTGCGATTTCGGGCTGCACCTCGATTCGTTCAAATTTTAATCAAGGCAATATCTATAAAGACAACTTTTGGGAGGTTTGGAGCTCACGTTTCGAGCCATTCCGCAACCGCGAATGGGCACGCCGCGACGAGTGTGGCGACTGCCGAATGTTCCGCTACTGTTTGGGCGGAGGCATGCATCTGCGCGACGATGAGGGGAAATTGTTGGTATGCCACTACAAACGTCTATAAATCAAAATGAAAAGAGTTCCTACCGCCCCAAAGGGCGACCTGATATTCACCGCTAACAGCGACCAAAAACTGCAGGATTTTCTGGCCGAGAAGTTCGCCGGAAAGAGCCGTACTGCACTGAAATCGATGCTCGCGCATCGTCGCATCAGCGTCAATGGAGAGATCACAACCGCCTATGATCACCCCCTGCACGCCGGCGATCGTATCGCAATAAATCGCGGCAAGGCTGCGGCAGAGCTAAAGCACCCTATGTTGCGCATTGTGTTTGAAGATCAGCACATTATAGTCATCGACAAGCGCAACGGACTGCTTTCGATGGGTACCGACAAAGAGCGCGACAAAACCGCTTATTCGATTTTAAGTCGCCACGTCAAAATGGAAGACCCGGCCAACCGAATATTTATCGTGCATCGTCTCGACCGCGAGACTTCGGGTTTGATGATTTTCGCCAAGAGCGAGAAGGTGAAACATCGCCTGCAAGAGGAGTGGCAACGCATCGTACTCGACCGTAAATATATCGCCGTAGTTGATGGCGTACTACCTAATAACGAGGGAGTTATCGATGCGCCTCTGGCCGAGAATCGCAATCGAAAGATGTTCGTGAGCCATACGCCCGAGGAGGATAATGCCGTTGATGCAGTAACGCACTACCGTGTTTTGCGTTCGCGTGGTGGTCGTTCGTTAGTCGAGCTATCACTCGAGACGGGGCGCAAAAACCAGATTCGTGCCCATTTGGAGTATATGGGTTGTCCCGTTGCGGGTGATAAGAAGTATTCATCGCGCTCGACAGATGCCGGTCGCGTATGTCTGCACGCCTACAAATTGGCTCTGTATCACCCCGTTACGGGCGAGGAGTTATTTTTTTCGACATCAATACCAAAATTATTTGATAATTTAATATAATTTTTCGTATCTTTGCACTCGCAATTTCGGGGTGTAGCGCAGTCCGGTTAGCGCGCCAGCTTCGGGAGTTGGAGGTCGCTGGTTCGAATCCAGTCTCCCCGACATATTGTTTGAAAGTCCGCTTTACACGAAGCGGACTTTTTTTGTTTGATAGTGTAAGATGATCCGCAAGCGCACTCTTACACTACCAAACAAAATTATCGCTTGGCGCTAACAAACAGTGTAGTGAGGTTGGTATTCTTTAATGGTGGTTGCGCGGACAGATCTATATTTATACGCTTCACTTTTAGCGGTGTCCGCGCCATAGCTAACGCCATTCGAATCCAGTCTCCCCGACATATTGTTTGAAAGTCCGCTTTACACGAAGCGGACTTTTTTGTTTGTAGGGCGAATTGAAAGATATACTCTCCAAAAATTTTCACTATCTTTGTTCGTATGAAAATCACAATTGATAGCGCAATACCCTTTATCGCAGGAGTCTTCGAGCCCTATGCCGAGGTGCAATATCTCGCGGGGGAGCAGTTCGATGCCGATGCGGTACGCGATAGCGATGCCCTCGTAATTCGCACCCGAACAAAGTGCAACGCTGCCCTGCTCGAAGGGTCGCAAGTGCAGTTTATTGCCACAGCCACAATCGGTTACGATCATATCGATCTCGGCTACTGCCATAGGCACGGAATCGCTGTTGCGACCGCCGCGGGATGCAATTCGCGCGGTGTGCTACAATGGGTAGCGGCGGCACTCAAAATGCTCTCGGAACGCGACGGGTGGCAACCGAGCGAGCGACGTTTGGGCATTGTCGGCGTGGGCAATATCGGGCGTTTGATCGAGGAGTATGGTCGCCGATGGGGCTTCGAGGTGCTTTGTTGCGACCCGCCGCGTCAGCGTGCCGAAGGTGGTGATTTCTGTTCGATCGAGCAGATTGCCCGCCATTGCGACATCATCACATTCCACGTTCCGCTGATTCGTGAGGGCGAAGATTGCACGCTACATCTTGCAGGCGAAAGTTTCTTCGAGCAAATTGGTCGCAATACGGTGATTATCAATGCTTCGCGTGGCGAGGTGGTGGATAATGCGCTATTGAGCAGAGCCATTGCCGAGGGTCGTTGCGTGGGATGTTTGGATGTATGGGAAAATGAGCCGACAATTGACCGCGAACTGCTTGATCGCGTGGCGATTGCAACGCCACACATCGCAGGCTATTCGGCACAGGGCAAGGCAAATGCAACGGCGATGTCGGTACAGGCTGTGGCGCGCCATTTTGGGTTGCCATTGACGGAGTTTTACCCCACCGAGGTTGAGCGCGTAGCGGCTTGCCCGATCGAGTGGGCAGAGATGTGCGCAACGATTGATCGCTACTGCGATTTGGAGGGCGAGAGCCGCCCCCTGCGCGAAAACCCCGAACTTTTTGAGCATCTGCGCAATACCTACCACTACCGCGAGGAATATTTTTAATTTTTTCTTTCTCGAAAATTTGTAAAAGAAAAATTAAATTCGTAACTTGCGGAAAAATTGTATAGCCATATGAAAACCGCCTTGAAATTTTTTTATGGCGTTTTGTACAACGACGTTGAATATATATACCATCCTAAAATTATAACCGACATTAAACCTGAATAACTATGAAAAGATTACTGATATTAGGAGTGATATTGCTCGCGGCGTGTAGCAAAATAGATTTTGAAGATGGCAATATAAATCAAAGAGCCTTAGAACAGACTGAATTTTGGAGATGCGCAGCACGTAATGGTGTGTCGATTTATGACGCAGAGGGCAATCACAAGATAACCACTAACTTGAATGGAGGCTTTTATCCAGAGGAAATTGTCTATCACTTTTTTCAAATCAAGAAGAATGAGGTCGTAGAGTTTTACTATCTTTACAATCCCAAAACGGATACGTACCGAAAATATATATGGGGCACTTCTCCTGCCGATTTTTCGAAGCGTGGTAAATATAAAGGATGTAACTTCATTTGGCACGATGATGAGATTATCGAAGGTAAAGTTACAAAGATGACCGAAGAGGAGATAATAATCTACATCGACTATACCGATGAATATCGCCAAGATGATACAGACTATTACTATCATCAAATCGTAATGCAAAAAGCAGAGCCCGACGAGTGTTTCTTCGAGGTATTTGCCGAGGAGTTGAATTAAACAACAGCACTAAACGCACCTGCGCCGCCGCCAAAAAGGTTGTGGCGCAGTTGTTTTTTTAGTGTGCCGATACAATAATTGTGAGGAGTGAATTGTGAATTATGAATTAAAATTTCTACCTTTGTGCTATATTAGGTTAAGAATCAAACTATGTACAAACAGATTATTCGTCCGTTGCTATTCTGCCTCTCGGCCGAAAATGCTCA
>JAFPAT010000030.1 GCA_017425655.1 Rikenellaceae bacterium
GCGCACTACCCTTCACAGGTTATCGCAGGCATCATTCTTGGAGTAGTGATCGGTCTGATCGGAGTGCAGATTGCTCGTCGCTGCAAGCTCTACAAACCTCTCGAAGAGTAAAAACTATACCTATATTTATATAAATGCACCCCGAAATGTTCATATTTCGGAGTATTGTTCGTATCTTTGCAGTTTGAGAAGTAACTATAAAACAAGATATACACTATGGCATTTGAACTTAGCGAACAGGAACAGTTGCGACGTAACTCGCTCGCACAGCTGCGTGCATTGGGCATCGATCCCTATCCCGCAGAAATGTTCGATGTAACGGCAACAGCCGCAGAAATTCAGCAGAATTTCGATCCCGAAAAGAATAACTATCAAGATGTTCGTGTCGCAGGCCGTATTATGAGCCGCCGCATTATGGGTAGCGCATCGTTCTTCGAGATTCAGGACCACACGGGCCGAATCCAGATCTACATCCGCCGCGACGACATCTGCGAGGGTGAGGACACGACTCTCTACAATACCGTTTTCAAAAAGTTGCTCGACATCGGCGACTTCGTTGGTATTGAGGGTTTTGCATTTATCACAAAGACCGGCGAGCTGTCGGTTCACTGCCGCTCGTTCAAGGTGTTGAGCAAGTCGATCCGCCCGCTGCCTATCGTTAAGGAGAAGGATGGTCAGGTCTATGACGCACTGACCGACCCCGAGGTGCGCTATCGTCAGCGCTATCTCGACCTGGCGGTTAATCCCCACGTGCGCGAGGTATTCGTTAAGCGCGCGAAGATTATGCAGACGATGCGCGAATTCTTCAACGAGCACGGCTGCTTGGAGGTTGAAACGCCTATCCTTCAACCGATTCCGGGTGGCGCTGCGGCACGTCCTTTCATCACTCACCACAACGCGCTCGACACCGATTTCTATATGCGAATCGCAACGGAGCTCTACTTGAAGCGACTGATCGTGGGTGGTTTCGCGGGTGTTTATGAGTTCGGTAAGAACTTCCGTAACGAGGGTATGGACCGCACGCACAACCCCGAATTTACCTGCATGGAGATCTACGTCGCTTACAAGGACTACAAGTGGATGATGTCGTTCACCGAGCAGATGTTGGAGCGCGTGGCTATGGCTACCAACGGCACCACCGAGCTGACCATCGGCGACAAGCAGATCTCGTTCAAGGCTCCCTTCCGCCGTCTGACGATGACCGACGCTATCAAGGAGAAGACCGGTTACGACATCACAGGCCAGTCGGAGGAGCAGCTGCGTGAGGCTTGCAAGCGACTGAATGTTGAGATTGACGACACGATGGGTAAGGGCAAGTTGATTGACGCTATCTTCGGTCAGTATTGCGAGGAGGATCTGATCCAGCCCACGTTCATCTGCGACTACCCGATCGAAATGTCGCCCTTGTGCAAGCGCCACCGCGAAAATTCGGACCTCACCGAGCGTTTCGAGCTGTTCGTGAATGGTAAGGAGTTGTGTAACGCATACTCGGAGTTGAATGACCCGATCGATCAGTACGAGCGTTTCCAGGAGCAGATGCAGCTCAGCGAGCGTGGCGACGACGAGGCGATGTTTATCGATATGGATTTCGTTCGCGCGTTGGAGTATGGTATGCCCTCGTGCTCGGGTATGGGTATCGGCATCGACCGTCTGACGATGTTTATGACCAACCAACCCTCGATTCAGGATGTATTGTTCTTCCCCACGATGCGCCCCGAGAAGAAGGCACAGCGCGACGACGACGCGAAGTATGTCGAGGCTGGCGTTCCCGCCGAGTGGGTTGCAGTTGTGCAGAAGATGGGTTACATCACCGTTGATGCTCTGCGTGGCACTGCGCAGTCGGGCGGTATGAAGCTCTTCAACGACCTCTGCGGCTTCAACAAGAAGAATAAGTTGGGTCTTGCAACCGCCGAAATGAAGGCGTGGATCGAGGCACAGGCGTAGTGAGGAGAGATTCACAATTCACAATTCACAATTAAGAATTAGGGATTGACGCAACTAACAGAATAAAAATTTAACCATTAAAAATAGGAATAATACTATGAGAAAGAAGATTGTAGCCGGTAACTGGAAGATGAACACCACTCCCGTTGAAGGCGTTGAGCTGGCAAAGAACGTTGTTGCCGGCAAGGGCGAGGTTTGCGACTGCGTAAACTTCATCGTTTGTCCTCCGTTCACCCATTTGAGCGAGGTTTTGAAGGTAGTTCGTGGCACCGGTATCGCTGTAGGTGCACAGGACTGCGCTACCGAGGCAAAGGGTGCTTACACCGGTGAGGTTTCGGCCGAGATGATCGCATCGCTGGGTTGCGAGTATGTAATTTTGGGCCACTCGGAGCGTCGCCAGTACTACGGCGAGACTTCGGAGACCTTGAATAAGAAGATGGCACAGGCTTACGCTAACGGCCTGACCCCCATCTACTGCGTTGGCGAAAACCTCGACGAGCGCGAGGCTGGCAACCACTTCGCAGTTTGCAAGGCACAGATCGAGGAGGTTGTTTTCAACCTGACCGAGGAGCAGTTTGCGAAGCTCGTTATCGCTTACGAGCCCGTTTGGGCAATCGGTACCGGCAAGACCGCAACCGCAGAGCAGGCACAGGAGATTCACGCATACATCCGTCAGGTGCTGGCCGAGAAGTTCGGCGAGGCTGCTGCTAACACTCCTATCCTCTATGGTGGCTCGTGCAAGCCTTCGAACGCTGCCGAGATCTTCGCAAAGGAGGATGTTGATGGTGGTCTGATCGGTGGTGCTGCACTGAAAGCAGAGGATTTCCTCGCTATCGGCAAGGGTTTCTAATCCACTCTCCGCATTAAGCAAAAAAGGTGTTCCCCAAAAGGAACACCTTTTTTTATTCACCCACCGTGCGGTCGGGTTTGTTATTTTGGATTGCCTTCGGCGCGCCAATCTATGTGAATAAAATCTCTCACCGATATAAACAAAAAACCCGAACCATTGCGGTTCGGGCTTTTTGTTTATAGAGTGTAACTGATTACAAAGTTACGAAGTCAGTGCGAACACCAACCAGCTCGCGATTGTTAGTCTTTGCAGTAGCCTTCTGGCCATTTACAAAGTACTCACGCTCACCAGACTTGCGAGTCAACTCGGTGATAACCTTGCCAGTAACGGGAGCAAAACGAGCCTTGGTTACGTACTCAACGCGAGCGTCATCCGAAGCGGGAGTCATCGATGCGTTGAAGCAAGGATCAGCCATAATGGTATAGCTACCACCAACGAGACCGAAGATACCGAAGCCCTCTGCCTCTACATTATACTGTGCATTTCCGGGATCGTTGAAGAACTTAATGCTGCCAGTGCTCGAAATACCTGCATCAAAGAAGATCGCACCAGCTGCACTCACGTTCCACAAGTTACCTGCAGAAGTACAGAGAGTTGCAAATACGTCATAAACGTTGCTACCAGCGGTCAAGTCGGGCATATCCTGCGGAGTGAACTGCAAGTAGCCACCGTTGAAGGTCCAAACGAGCGAATCGTCGTAGGTTGAACCCAGTGCGCCAGCTGCCAGACCAGTCATCTTAATGGTCGTGTCATCAACCTTAACCATCGAAACGGGAATCTCGAAGGGAATGAGGTTACCGGTCATCTGACCCTGCGAGTTGAACTCGAAGGTCTCACCTACCATTACGTAGTCGCCTACGAACTCGTCGATCGACGAAGCAGTTCCGATAGTCTCTGCATTGATAACCTCGGTGTACTCACCGTAGAGAATGTCAGCCTTAACGCCTGCGGGATCAGCACCTACCATCTCGCAGAGCAACGAGTAGCTATTGTTAGCAAACTCACCCTTCTTGATGTTCAGGTAGAGGTCGAAACCAGCGATCGAAAGACCCATTGCCTGGTAAGCGTACTCCTCGGGAACGCTGATCTTACCCTCTGCATCTACACAGAAGTAAACGGGGAAGCCCTCAACATAAGCGTTCTCAACCTTGATAACCTGGCCGAACTGCTCTGCATACTCTTCTGCCTTCTTCTCGTCAGCGGGAACGCCCTCGTGAAGAGCAACGGTCCACTTACTACCCAAGATCGACGACTTCAAAGTAGCATCCTGCAACTTCGAGAATGCGCAGTCGCGCTCGAAGTCGGTACCCATCAGGTTCTTATCGAGGTACAAAGTAGCCCAACCCTTCGGATCGGTCGACTGGTCAGCGAACCAGCCGTGAGCGGGAAGGTTAAGTGCCAACTGACCGAAAGCGATCTGCTTGGTATCGGGATTATAGATACCGATAGGATTCGACTCGGGAGTGCAAAGACCTGCGCTGGTCGAAAGGTTGTATGCCAACGAGCAGAATATCATATCGCCATAACCCCAGTCGTTGTTAGTCGGCTGCAAGGGGAACCATACAGCGTTCTTTGCGATAGTCTTACCAACCTCCTGCTGAACCAACTGGCCCGAGCAGTCAACGATAGTCCAAGTTACAGGATCCAGGGGCACAGCCTCATCACCGCTTGAGTAGTAGGGGAAGTGATACTCCTTACCGTCCTTCTCGAAGTAGGTGAATGCGTTAGCGATACGATACATCTCGCAGTCGGTGCGCTTCTCAACATATACGTCGTAGCTTACCTCCTTGGTCGAGAATGCCATACCAATAATATTATGGCGGAATACTGCCTCGGTCTCGATGGGCTCCCAAGTTACAGGAGGCGCGGGCGACCAAGTGGTCAGATTAATAACGCAACGCTGGTTTGCATAGGGAGACTTCGACTCGGTGTCAACATAGAGCTCAATGCTCAAAGTCTTGCCCTGGCCAACAGCTGCCTGATCTACCGAAACGGTAAACTGGGTCTTCTCCTGGCCTGCTGCGAACGATACAGTCGAAGGTACATTTACACCCGTGGGCTGGGTGCAAGTCAGAGTAGCCGTAGCGGCCTCATCATAGTTTACACGTGCAATCTCCACATCAAAACCGGTGGTCAACTCCTCCATCGATACGGTCATCGTAGTCGCAGGGAAATAGGCCTCCATGGTGGTGGGGAGCTCGGCCTGTACGTACTTGTCCTCCTCCTCGCACGAAGTAAAGAGTGCAACAAGGGCAAGTGCCGATGCAAAATATTTTAATGCTTTCATCTTGTTTCTCTGTTTTACTCGTTAATACTATTCAATCCACAGCTCAACCGAACCCGTAGGATCAGGGTTATTCATATCGCTCGAAAGATCCAAGTTGTTGTTGGTCTCCTGCTGGGTGATAACGATGTTCCAGAAAGGCGAACGACCCTCGGTGTTCAAGCAGTAGGTCGAAGGTGCGTTGGTGCCCTCGTAACCACGAGTCATACCAATATTTGCACGCTTGCAATCGAACATACAAACGCCCTCACCCCAGAACTCTACACGCTTCTGGAAGATCAACTCCTCCTGGAAGGTTGCGAAGTCGGTAGCTGCGCAAACATACGAGCCATCGAGAATTCGCTTGTCCATGATCGACTTCAACAGTGCCTTACCATTCTCAAGGTTAGCGCGGCCCTCTGCCTCTGCCTCGATGAACAACATCTCCTCCATACGCATCATATTAACCTCACCGGTGTTACCTACTGCGTAGTCGTCGTAACCACCGCCACCGGGACGAATCTTCAATGCCGAGTAGTCGCGCAGCGATGCTACGAATGCCTCTGCATCGGGGTAGCAGCTCTGGTATGCGTACTCACGCTTGGGATCGATCCACGAGTGCTTACGGAAGTCGTTGTCAGCAACGCGATTGAAGAAGCTGCTCAATACAGCGGGCATCGACAGCGGTGCATAACCATACTCTGCCTCGAGCGACGAGTGAGCGAAATAGTTGTGCAGGTTACCTACGTTCTCACGCGAAGTGGTCAAAGCCCACATCCACGAGTTGTTCGAAGTGTGGTTGTTGAAACCATTTACGGGATCCTCCCACTGCTTCTGAGTCAGCGGAGTGTACTTACCCTGTGCAACGGCCTTGCGAGCGTAGCTTGCAGCCTTTGCAAATGCGGTGTTGTCCTTCTCGCCATACTCCAAGTAAGCCTTTGCATACAGACCATAAACTACCGACAGGTCGGGCATTGCAATCGAAGTACGCTTGTAGTTCTTCAACAGCTCCTCTGCCTTTGCAAGGTCAGCGAAGATCTGTGCATAAACGTCCTCAACCTTTGCACGGCCATTGCGGCGTGCATCCTCCATCGACTCGGTCTCGAGTGCCAAAACGCACGACAGACCAAGGATCTGAGCATCAGCAGTAGTGTAGTTGTTAGGCTTGAACTCATACAGACGTACAAGATCCAAGTAGTAGAGTGCACGATAAGTGTAAGCGATACCAAGGAACTCTTGCTGCTCCTGGGTCAGACTGCCGTTAGCAGCCTCCATATCGCCGATCAAACGGATCAGGTCATTGGTGTTCTTGATCCACTTGTAGTAGAAATACCAGAAGTACTGTGCGTAAGCATAGCCATCGCCCTGCGAACGGCCCTGTGCCCAAGCACCGAACCAGTCGTAACCGGTGTTATCACCGACAACGATCTTCTCCTCCAACATAGCGTCAGTGATCATCTTGATTGCGGGGTAGCCGAAATCGCAGTGCATCGAGCTGTTGTACTCTGCGGGGAGGTTCATAGCAGTAGGAATAGCTGCAACGAGCGACTGAAGAGCCTGAGGCGAGTTCATCACCTGGTCAGCAGTAGCCGAGCCGTTCAGCGGGTTGGTCTCCTTAATACAGCTGCTGAGCAGAAGTGCAGGAGCAATCGCTACGAGAATATATTTAGCTATCTTTTTCATAATTGTATATCTCCTTTCTCTGTTTAGAACTGAATGTTAATACCACCCGAGATCGTACGAATCGGAGCATAGTAAGCGGTACTTGCACCACCCGAGAACGACTGACGGGGATCCAGACCCTGGCGCTTCGACCAGTACCAAACGTTGTCAGCAGCTACGTAAACACGCAACATATTAACGCCGAACTTCTTGGTCAATTTCGAGGGAACGGTATAACCCAACTGTGCATTCTGGATGTTCAAGTAGCTTGCGCTAGTCAAGAAACGATCCGAGGTACCCGACGAATACTGGTCGTTGAACTGCCAACGAGGAATGTTGTTCTCCTCGCCCTCTGCACTCCAAGCCTTATAAACGTCGCGGTGGATGTTGGTACCGGTCGAACCTGCAACGGGCGACGAAGTCATCTTTGCATAGTCGCCATCGTAGGTCAAACCACCAATCTGGTAAGTGAAGTTTACGCCGAAATCGAAGCCGTAGAACTCAATCGAAGTACCGAAACCACCATACAGATCGGGAATTGACGAGCCGCAGAGGTAGTCAGTTGCCTCCGAGTAGGTCTTGGTAACGGTGCGGTTCTTAACGATAGGCGACTTGGTAGCATCACGCTTAACAACCCACTCGCCCTTCTCGTTCTGCTCCATCTCGTACTCATCCTTATACCACATAGGCTCGCCAGTCTCCTTATCGGTACCGGCGTACTTGGGCAGATAGAAGGTATAGAGCGACAGACCCTCACCGACGAACTTGTTACCCGACTCGAAACCGGGGTGGCCCTCAACGCCGGTCGACTTGTTCTCCTCAGCGATGTACAATACCTTATTCTTTACGTGCGTAGCGTTCAGATTTACGCTCCAACGAACATTCTTGGTATTAACCAGAACACCGTGCAAATCCAACTCAACACCCGAGTTACGCATATCACCTACGTTATCGTAGTACGACAAGAAACCGAGGTGGCCCGGAACGCCGAACGAGTAGAGCATATCGGTAGTCTTACGCGAGAAGTACTCAATGGTACCGGTCAAACGACCGTTGAACATACCGAAGTCAACACCCACGTTCATATTGGTATTGGTCTCCCAAGTGATATCCTTGTTACCGTAACCGGTCCAGTTCAACGAAACGTTACCCGAACCATCGTTTACGATATCATAGCGATCGGTGTAAAGGAAGCTGCCGATACCGTCGTTACCCTGCGAACCGATCGAAGCCTTAAGCTTCAACATGTTGATCCAAGGCACGTCGAACCAGCGCTCCTTGTTGATCAACCAGCCTGCACCTGCCGACCAGAAGTTACCCCAACGGTTATCGGGGTGGAACTTCGACGATGCATCGCGACGATACGAACCGTTTACGAAGATACGGCCATCGAAATCGTACTGAATACGACCGAAGTAACCCTCGGTGTTGTAGAACGAACGGCCCGACGAAGACGAACCGGGATCGTTGATAGCACCCGACAACTCATCGTACTCGGGATCATACAACTTGGTGTGGTATGCCGACAACGAAGTTGCCTTATTGTAATAGTACTCATGACCAACCATTACGTCCAACGAGTGCTGCTGGCAGAAAGTGGTGTTGTAGGTCAAAAGCTCCTGAGTGTTCAAGTAGAACGAACGACCGTGCGACTTCGACAGAGTACCACCGTCAGTTGCGAACTGACCGTAGTAGGGGTTCTGCATCGAAGTACCGCGATACTCGTCCAGACCTGTACCTACGTTGAAGCGAGCCTTCAAGCCCTTAACGATAGTAGCCTCTACGTAAGCGGTACCGGTGAATGCGTTACCCTCGGTGTAGTTCTTGTTCAGAATAACCTGCGAGAGAGCATTACCCTGGGGCAGATAAGGACGCTGCAAACCTGCGTTCATACCATCACCATAGTCATACATGGTGTTGCCGTACTGGTCGATCTTCTTCGAACCGTCGGGATTACGCAGATATACGGGATAGATGGGAGCGATGTTCGAGGTAAATGCGAACACGTTACCGGTCGAACCCGACGAACCCTCGTCCGAAAGGTTGTTCCAACGGTAGTTGGTGTACGATGCGTTACCACCGATCGACAACCACTTCTTTGCCTGATAATCAGCGCGAAGACGTGCGGTATAACGGAACATATCGGTATTGTCAACGATACCCTCGTCCTTCAAGTAACCGAACGAACCGTACATCGAAATACGATCGGTCGAACCTGCTACGCTTGCGTTGTACTCCTGACGGAGACCGGTCTTATAACCCTCGTCGTCCCAGTTGTCAGCAGTCAGGTAATAATCCTCATTGTTGTAGTTAATTACACGACCCAGAGTAGCACGGGGGTTAACCTTACCGTCCAAACCGATGAAATACTGATTGGTAGGAACAGTGAAGATCTGATAACCCAGACCACCGTTAGTCGATGTAGCAGTCAGCATCTGGTTAGCGCGAGCGTTAGCTGCGATGGGATCCATCTTCTGTGCGCGCTGCAGATAGTTGTTCAGAGCCGAGTAGTAAACCTCGTAGTACTCAGCGGGATTAGTAATGTAATCGTAGTTCTGAACAGCCTTGCTGGTTACACCCCACTTCGCATCAACATTGATGATCGCGTCGCGGCTCTTCGAGCGCTTGGTGGTGATCATAATCACACCGTTAGCACCACGAGCACCGTACAACGAGGTCGAAGTAGCGTCCTTCTGAACGGTCATCGACTCAATGTCGGCGGGGTTGATGTTGTTCAGGTCGCCATCGTAGGGAATACCATCCACTACGTAGAGAGGCTCCTGACCAGCGTTGATCGACGAGAAACCGCGAAGACGGATCGAAGGAGCCGAACCGGGCTTACCCGACGAGTTTACCAGCTGCAGACCGGCAACCTTACCAGCCAACGACTGTGCTACGTTCGAGTTCTGGACCTTCGAGATGTCCTCAGCTTTCACCTCTGCTGCCGAACCGGTGAAGGCCTCACGCTTTGTCGCACCGAATGCGGTTACGACTACGTCGTCCATCACCTGCGAGTCGTGCTGCATGGTAACGTCGATTACCGAACGCTGACCTACGGGCACGGTCTGAGTTGCCATACCGATGTATGAGAACTGCAGATTAGCCCCAGCCGGTGCTGAAATCGAATACTGACCCGATGCATTAGTACCGGCAGCATTCGTCGTACCCTCGACAACTACCGTAACGCCTACGAGAGCATTGCCCTCGGGATCAGTAACGGTACCTGTCACCTGCTTATTCTGGGCCAAAGCCATTGCGCCGCAGCTCAGAATTGCAACCAATGATAGTACAATCTTTCTAATCATAAGCATTTAATTAATTAGTTAATAAAATTATAAAGTTCGAATTTAGATTTCGTAATCAATTCGCCTTTTTTCTGGCACGGGCGCACGAACTATACACCTATGTCAGACGGCAAAAATAAATATAAAAAAGGAGATTAGCAATTTTTTCGTGCATTAATTTATTATAAACGGCATTTTATAGGCTTTTTTAGATTGAAAATTTGCCATTTATGACCAAAAATGGGCTAATTGACCATAATTTTTTGGCCCTATTTTATGGTTAGAAATTAAAATTTCAAACCTTGACAGGCGATTCTCACGCGCCAAATACACCACTCGATAGGTATTAATACGTACTGAAACTGACCATTTTACGCACAAAACAGAGATTTTCAATCGGCTCAACTTACAAAACGTTGCAAAAAGACCTCGCATAGCGGCAAATATAAGAGTGTTATTCAATGATTATCAGTGCAATAGCGTTCATTAATCTTTTTAAGTTAGCATAAATATTTTTGGGAGAGCAACATACTACCTTATAATCCCTATCTGCGCGACACCACAACACCTCTCGACCAATGGGAAAGCGACAAGGGAGGATGTAGAGTGGGA
The DNA here is from genome assembly GCA_017425655.1 of Rikenellaceae bacterium. GTDB lineage: Bacteria > Bacteroidota > Bacteroidia > Bacteroidales > Rikenellaceae > Alistipes. Next base: position 10,616 of record JAFPAT010000030.1, read on the forward strand.
GCGAATAAGCGATCTGCCTAAAAAACAGATAATTTTTCGGTTAAAAGCGAACAACTATTCAGATTTATTTGTAACTTTGCCCTTGCATTGGTTCCCATTGAGTGCGCCGCGATGCCATTTATTAATATCGACTACACTATTAATAAAATCAAGCACGCGCGTAGGGGATTAAAAGGGAATGCCGTGAAAGTCGGCAACAGTTCCCGCTGCTGTAAGCTCTCGTTCCGCGCGAACGTAACATTTGTGAGCGATCCTATGCCACTGATTCTCTGACGTTTCGGGAAGGCCGCCACAAATAGAGCGAGTCAGAAGACCTGCCCATGCGCAATTACTGCGATTTTGCAGCCTACGGCGAATGGGCGGAGATCTACCGAAACTTAATCCAAGCAAAGCAACAAAGTATCGGCAGCCTCGAATCTCTTCGCAAGGCGAGCAATCGCATTGGCTAACAATTGATTCGCGGCGAATGAAACGATCGTTACACACTCTGATTTTTACAACTGCGCTGGCTACCCTCTCGCTCAACGCGGCAAGGGCGCAATATGTCGAGGGCGACCGCCTGCGCGACCACTCCATTACCGACACCGTTCATAGAATCGAGTCGGTCATTACCGTCGGGCGACGCAAGGCAGTCGAGACTGTTCCCGCACAAGTACTTGCAGGGCAGGAACTTAAACGACTGAACGTTGTCTCGGTGGCTGACGCGGTGCGCTATTTCTCGGGTATTCAGATTAAGGACTACGGCGGCATTGGAGGTTTGAAGACGGTCAATATCCGAAGTATGGGCACGCAGCATGTCGGCGTCTTTTACGACGGTGTGCAGTTGGGCAATGCGCAGAACGGACAGATCGACCTCGGCCGTTTTTCGATGGATAATATGGAGGCTATTTCGGTCTATAACGGCCAGAAAAGCAATATCTTCCAGTCGGCAAAGGATTTCGCTTCGGCGGGTGCGCTATATATGACTACACGTCGCCCGACCTTCGATTCGACCAAGCGCAACAATCTCCGCCTTTCGTTCAAGACCGGCTCATTCGGAACGGCCAATCCTGCGGCATTGTGGGAGCACCGTTTTAACGAGAACCTCGATGCACAATTGAGTGCCGAATATCTCTATACCACAGGTCGTTACAAGTTCTCGTATCGCAAACTCAACGGCTACGACACCACAGAAGTTCGTCGCAATGGCGATGTGAATGCCGTTCGTGCCGAAGGAGGTCTTTTCGGTCGAATCAAGAATGGCGGCTGGCGGGCAAAGATCTATTTCTATAATTCAGAGCGCGGCTACCCCGGCGCATCGGTGCGCGAGGAGCCCGGCAAATTCCGCCACGAAGATCGCCAATGGGATCGTAACATCTTCGCACAGGGGTCGTTACGTCGTCATTTCGGCAAGCGTTACAGTTTGATGGTCAATGCAAAATATGCCTACGATTTTTTGCATTACCTCTCCGATCCGCGCGAGGATGTCTCGACGATGTATGTCGATAATCACTACCACCAGCAGGAGGCCTACCTATCGTTGGCGAACGAAGTGCGAATAAAAGATTGGTGGCGTGCGAGCCTTTCGGCTGACGCTCAATTCAATACGCTCACGGCCGACCTGATTGATTTCGCCTACCCGACACGCCTTACGATGCTCGGCTCGGCGGCTACGGCGATCGATTTTGAGCGTTTCAAGATGCAGGCAAGCCTGCTCTACACCTTTATTCACGACCACACGCGCTATGCGGGTGCGGCGGCGGGCGACCGCGACGAATGGACTCCAACCGTAATCGTGCAGTACAAACCGCTGCGCAACGAGGAGTGGAGTCTGCGTGCATTTTACAAGCGAATTTTCCGTATGCCGACACTTAACGACCTCTATTACACCTTTATAGGCAATAAATATCTCAAACCCGAATACACTACGCAGTACAACGTCGGAGCTGTCTATGGTCGCAATTTCCATCGCGGCATCGTGCGTCGTGTCGAGGTGCAGGCCGATACCTATTTCAATCAGGTAGAGGATAAAATTATCGCAATGCCTACCTCGAACCAATTTCAATGGACAATGCTCAATCTGGGCTATGTCGAGATTCTGGGCGTTGATGCATCGGCGCAGTTGCAGTGGAAATTTGGTCCCGTTACGGTCAATACCCGCCTGAACTACACCTATCAGGAGGCGCAGGATCGCACCGATCCCACGAGCGAGTGGTATGGCGGACAGATCCCCTACATTCCCTGGCACAGCGGCTCGGTCATCGTTGGCGGTGTGTGGCGCGATTGGGACCTCAATTATAGTTTTATATATACGGGCGAGCGTTACGAATCGCGTGCCAACACCCCCGCAAACCACGCACAGCCCTGGTACACAAGCGATATGTCGCTATCGCGCAACATCCGTTTCAAGCGTTCATCGCTGCGCGTAACTATCGAAGTGAATAACATTTTCAACCAACAATACGAAGTTGTGCAGTGCTACCCGATGCCCGGCACGAATTTCAAAGTAAAGCTCAATTGGACACTATGAAAACTTTTGGCAAATTATTAGCGATCAGTCTTATAGCGTTATTTTTGGAAGGCTGTCGCGAAAATATCGATCCGATCCTTCCGCCCGAAAACAGCGTCGTAACCTATCCCGATCCGATGGTGGGCGACGTGAAGGGATTTTTCCTATTGAACGAGGGAAATATGGGCAGCAACAAAGCCTCGTTGGACTATTTTGATTATGAGTCGGGCGAGTATTCGTGCAATATCTTTCCGCAACGTAACCCAAATGTTGTCAAGGAGTTAGGCGACGTGGGCAACGACTTGCAAGTCTATGGAGAACGTCTTTACGCTGTTATCAATTGCTCGAATCTGATCGAGATTATGGAGCTATCGACGGCCAAACATATCGGCACCGTTTCGATCGCAAACTGCCGCTACATCACCTTCGACAAGGGTTTCGCCTACGTCAGTTCGTATGCGGGTCCCGTGCAGATCGATCCCAATGCGCGCCCCGGCAAAATTGTCAAAATCGACACCGCAACACTCTCGATCGTGGGCGAATGTGTCGTTGGTTACCAGCCCGAAGAGATGGCCGTCGTTGGCAATAAACTATATGTTGCAAATTCGGGCGGATACCGCGTACCGAACTATGACACAACGGTTTCCGTGATTGATCTCGAAACATTCACCGAGCTGAAACGTATCGAGGTGGCTATCAATCTGCACCGCCTCGAACTCGACCGCTACGGCTACCTTTGGGTCAGCTCGCGCGGCGACTACAATGACAAGCAGTCGGCACTCTACGCTATCGACACCCGCACCGACGAGGTTGCCCTTAAACTCGACCTGCCCGTTGGCAATATGACGCGTTGCGGCGATTCGCTTTATGTTTATAGCAACGCCTTCGACAAGCAGGCGCAGAAGCACAACATCAGCTATGCGATTGTCAACCTTGCCTCACGCGAAGTGGTTGATCGTCATTTCATTAAGGACGGCACGGAGAGTCAGATCGTGGTGCCCTACGGCGTAGCGGTCAATCCCGAAACGCGCGAGATTTTGGTTACCGATGCGGGTGATTACGTAACCCCCGGCAAGCTCCACTGCTACAATGCTGACGGCGTGCGCCAATGGTCGGTTACGACTGGCGACATCCCCGCGCATATCGCCTTCACGCACCGTCGTTTGAAGCCTGCAGAGCAGACAACTCCTGGCGGCAATGATACTAACCCATACATTACCAGCGTCTTCGACTATCGTCCCGCGGTCGGTCAGTTCGTCAATGAGCTGCCCAAATACGAGGCGGGCGACACGCAGGAGAAGATGAATGCGAAGGTGCTCGCCGCCATCGGCAACAACGCCCGCAGTCAGATTTCGCTCGGAGGTTATGGCGGCTATGTGATTGTAGGATTCGATCATACCATTCCGAATGTCAGTGGCTTACGCGATTTCCGCGTGCTGGGAAACGCCTTCTGCAACCCCACAACTCCCGTCGGTGGCAGCTGCGAGCCCGGTATAATTATGGTATCACGCGATGATAACGGCAACGGACAACCCGATGATGCGTGGTACGAAATTGCGGGTAGCGCTCACCGAAACGTGAAGGGCGAAGCGTTCTACGACATTGCAAAACAGGCAGGGTTGGATGTCGAGTTTTACTCTGATTATCAGATTACTTACTACCGCCCCACCAGCGAGCCTGACGAGCCGACCATAGAGTACATTCGTTGGACAGACAACAAGCAGAGCGAGGGCTACTGCATTAAAAATAGTACACATCTGCAACCCTACTTCCCACAGTGGATCGATGCCGAAACGCTAACATTCAGCGGCTCACGCCTGCCCCAGAACGGCATCGACACAAGCGGAAAGGAGACCAATTTCGTGCTCTATCGTTTCGCATACGGCTATGCCGACAACGACGCAAATACGAACGTTGAGTCTGCTATCGACATCGACTGGGCTGTTGATAGCGAAGGTAAAGCAGTGTCGCTCAATGGCATAGACTTTATTAAGATTTATAGCGGCGTCAATCAGCAGAATGGTTGGATTGGCGAGTGTTCGACCGAAATCAGCGGCATCGAGGATCTCCACGCTCTCGGTGAGCGCATCGCCACGCGATAAAAGGAGCAATACCTACCCTCAAATTAAAAGGGCTGCCCGCAATTGGGCAGCCCTCATTGTAGCTCCACCGCGACTCGAACGCGAATTTAGGGTTTAGGAAACCCTCGTTCTATCCCTTGAACTATAGAGCCAAAAAACAACAGACGAGATAGGCGTTTCACTCTCTGATTATGAAAACGCACCTCTCGTCTGTCGTTGTCTATTGTTGTCGAACAATATCTCAACTCGGAAGGGTTTGATCTCATTCTCCCCCCCCATCTCGTAAAGAGATTATGCTCGGACTACTTCGAAAAGGTGCCTCCGTCGTAGGCCCACTTCAAATAGATCGATCCCCAGGTGAAACCGCCACCAAAGGCTGCAAGGATCAGGTTATCGCCCTTTCGCAAACGACTCTCGTAATCCCACAAGCAGAGTGGCAGCGTACCATTGGTCGTATTGCCATATCGCTCGATATTGATCATACACTTATCGTGCTCCAAGCCCATTCGCTTTGCCGTCGCATCGATGATACGAAGGTTGGCCTGATGGGGAACAAGGTAGCGGATATCATCAGCCGAGAGGTTGTGGCGCTCCATCATCTCCACGGCCACATCGGCCATATTTGAAACGGCAGCCTTAAATACAGCCTGACCCTCCTGCGTAATTGTATGCCAATTCTTCGCCAGCGTCTCCTGCGAAGCGGGATTCAGCGAGCCACCTGCCTTCATGTGGAGGTGCTTCTCGCCCGATCCGTCAGAGTGGAGGCTCTGGTCGATAATACCCAAGCCCTCCTCGTTGGGCTCCAACAATACTGCGCCTGCGCCATCGCCAAAGATAGGGCAGGTTGCGCGGTCGTTGTAATCGACAATCGATGACATCTTATCGGCACCGACAACGATTACCTTTTTGCAGGCTCCCGACTCGATATATTTGCTTCCCGTGGTGAGGGCGAACATAAATCCGCTACAAGCGGCCGACATATCGAATGCAAAGGCATTCTTGCAGCCTGACTTATAGGCGATCATATTACCCGTCGAGGGGAAGAACATATCGGGCGTTACGGTTGCGCAGATCACTAAATCGATCTCATCGGGGTTAGTCCCCGTCTTTTCCAACAACTCCTTAACGGCCATCGCGCCCATATAAGACGATGCCTTGGTTGGATCTTTAAGGATATGACGGGTCTTAATACCAATACGAGTCATTATCCACTCGTCAGAGGTATCAACCATACGGCTCAGCTCGTCATTATCCAGAATGTAGTCGGGCAGATATGCGCCGACTCCGGTAATAGCGGCAGTTATGTGCTTACTCATTCGTGATGTTAAAAACGTTTTTCAATTTAGTTGCCAAATCGGCTTTAATGGTCTTCTCTGTTTGAAGTATCATATTTTTAATTGCCAACGGCGTAGAACAACCATGACCTATGATTACGGGTGCATTGATACCCAAAACCGGAGTACCACCTACACTCTCATAGTTCATTCCATCGAGGAAACGATTCTCTACACCCATCTTTTTCATGATGTGGTAGAGGCTCTCGGCCTGCTTCAACAGTACGTTGCCGACAAAACCGTCGCAGACGATTACATCAGCCACCTTACCGGTGAAGAGCTGTGTGCCCTCAATGTTGCCTACAAAATTGAAAGTCCCGTTATTGTTGGCCATCAACTCGTGAGTAGCTTTGGCCTGTGCATTACCTTTCTCCCTCTCCTCGCCAATGTTAAGTAATGCTACGCGAGGATTTTCTATTCCCAATACGCTCTGTGCATAGATACTTCCCAAGATACCATACTGGTAGAGTACCTCCGGCTTGCAATCGACATTCAGACCTACGTCAAGCAACAGACCCGAAGGACCCATTGCGGTAGGAATCAACGACGAAATGGTAGGACGGACTACGCCCTCGATCGGCTTTACTGCATACATCGAGCCAACCATCATTGCACCGGTGCTGCCGGCGCTTGCAAAACCATCTATGAGGCCTTTAGCCAAATAGCCAAAACCAACAGTAATACTTGAATTAGGCTTTCGCGTGAATGCCTGTGCAGGGTGATCCGACATCTCAATAACTTCGGTCGTAGGAACGATATCGAAGGTCGATACAGGACAGTTCTCGCGTTCGAGAATTGCCTCGATCTGATCCTTCGCACCAAACAATACGATGCGACTATCTTCGCCGATAGCTGCTGCTGCCGCAATTGCGCCCATAACTGCTGCTTCGGGAGCGAAGTCGCCACCCATAGCATCAATACCTATTTTGTACATAACGTATCGATTTTTTCGGTTAGCAAAAAAAGCCCCGCACCTTATCGGGTGTGAGGCAAAGAATTAAACGTGCTCTACTCTTCAGCCTTCTTCTCGATGGCCAGCTTGCCGCGATAGAAACCGCACTCGGGGCATACTCGGTGATAGAGAGTAGCCGCGCCGCAGTTCGAGCATACAGCAACAGTAGGAGCAACCGCCTTGTAGTGGGTTCTTCTCTTGTCTCGTCTGGTTGACGATACTTTGTGTTTAGGATGTGCCATTTGTCTGTTATTTATTAAAGTTTAACTTTCTTGTTATCTTTCACTTAATCGTTATCTTCCATTTGCGCTTTCAGTGCGGCGAGTTTGGCCCACTGTTCGCGGTTGGCATCGTCGAGCTCCTCGTCGCGCTCGGCAGCCTCGGCCATCTGCTCGAACTCCTCCTCGCTGACCGTCGTGAAACGGGCCAACATATCGGGGTTGCAGTCGCCCTCGGCATGAACGCGGCTGTAAGGCAGAGAGAGCAGGATGCTGTCGTAAATGTAGCGACCCAACTCAATCTCACCCTCGCTCGGGTTGAGCCAAAGAACTTCACCGTCGAAATCGATCTCGTCTTCCGAGAACTTTACGTGGATTTGATCCTCAAAATCGATCGGCAAAATGCAGTCATCGAGGCAACGATCGCACTCAACCGTTACTTCTCCTCGGATCTGAACATCAAGAGTCAGCATCGATGCAGCCTTGGTTACTTCAACAAGAACCTTTGCTTCACCGTGCTTCACCTCTTCGCTCTCAAATGCCTGAAACAGAGCGTCATCCACGTCATATTCGACTTGATGAACGCCGATTTTCAAGCCCTTGAAAGGCAAAATATAGCGCTTCAAAATCTCCATTTTGACTGCAAATAGGCTACAAAGGTACACATTTACACTTAAATAGCAAAATTTTTGACATTTAGTTTGTAAATTTGTACCGATAAACAGATTCTCATTATGGCCGAAACCGCTTCATACACCATAACCATTACCACCGATTTTGCCGAGTGGGCTCGCTACAATCTCTTTATGATGTGTTCGTGCAAGAACGCCGACGGCGAGAGTGTCGATTTCGCACATCTCATCTCAAAAGGCAATGCCGACGGTAACTCCATAGCCCCTTCATCGGATGCGCGTCGAAAGTTGCAACTCACCACTGCACCCTGCGACTCATTTGAGCTATATATATATATTGTAGCAAACACCCTGCCCGCCTCGCGCATCATCGGGCAATGTCCCCCGTTCGAGGCGATGGTAACTATCACGTCTGACGGGCACGAAATCTATGCCAAACCCCACGCAGTCAATCAATGGGGCGGCGCAACGATCTACGTCGAGTTTCCGCGCAAGTAGGTTGCGCAGGGCAATTCAAAATATTCTTTTGGGGACTGTGAATTACTTCACGCCGCACTCCTGCTCGAAGAAGCTCCACAGGTTGTCGTTGTAGGGCACGGCCGCAACAACGCGCAGAGGCTCCTTGCGCACGGGGTGGATCAGTTCGATCACGCGCGAATGGAGCGAGATACCGCCATCGCGATTCGAGCGCGGAGCACCATACTTCAAGTCGCCGCGAATCGGGCAACCAATCTTCGAAAGCTGCGTGCGAATCTGGTGATGACGACCCGTAAGTAGATCAACCTCAATAAGATGATAGTTCGTACTACCCGCCAGCGCGCGGTACTTCAATCGAGCCAACTTGGCATCACCACGTGGCGAATTGTAGGCATGTGAGCGGTTATTCTTACCGTCGCGGCTGATGTAATGCACCAACTCGCCCTCCTCGGGTACGGGCATCTTCTCGGTGATCGCCCAATAGGTTTTGCGCACCTCGCCACGGCGAATCATCTCGTTCAGGCGCACCAACGCCTTGCTCGTCTTGGCAAACAGCACCGCACCACTCACGGGGCGGTCGATACGGTGCACAACACCCAGAAAGACATCGCCCGGCTTGCGGTCGCGCTGCTTGATGAAGGCCTTGATCTGATCCTCCAACGCGCTCTCGCCCGAGGGGTCGGGTTGCACCAGATCGCCACAATGTTTATTGACCACCAGCAGGTGGTTATCCTCGTAAATAATATCTTCTACTGCAAACATAACTCGTTATAATTCAAATGTGAAGGGTAACAAATCCTTTGTCGAATCGACCGCCGTAGCCGTGCCCGCACCACTCATTATGACGCGAATCGGGCGACCCTGGCGCTTCTCGACATCGACCAGCACCTGACGGCAAATACCACACGGATAGCACTCGCGCTGCGAGGGGTCAGAGGCAATGGCCAACTTCACAATGCGGTCGTCGGGCGACAGCGCCTGATGATGAAACAGCAGGTTGCGCTCGGCGCAGATACCCGCAGGATAGACCTCACTCTCCTGATTGCTACCGATCACCACGCGGCCACTTTCGAGCAGGGCCGCCGCCCCAACGTGGAAATTCGAGTAGGGAGCGTGAGCTGTCGAGCAAGCCAATTCGGCCTGTTCAACGAGTTGCTGTTCGTCCTCCGACATCTCGGCCTTCGAGGCGTAGCGATCAAATCGGAAAGTGAATTCGGTCTTCATAACTTGGTTGGTTTCAGATTGTTAGCGGTCATCGAACAAAGAGTCGGCGCATAGCCTTGCCACGCATCGTTCGGCTTAAGGCTTGCGCATCGCACTTTTGTCCAAATCAAAGGTACGAAAAAAATTCCGAACTGCCAAAAAGTCAATCTTTTCGGCGAAATTTCGCACTTCAAAAATGATGGCTTAAACAGGGCTGCCTCCGCGATTGAAAATCGCGCCACTCACCTCGCCACGTATCAAAATCACTGAAAATATAGCCCACCCGACCGACACTTGCTCCCCAAAAAGTTCTCACACTGAAAAAAGTTTGCAAATTATTTGGTTTATTTTATAAACTACTTTATATTTGCACTCGAAAAGAGCGTTTGCAAGTTCGGTGGCCACAACTTCGCACCTCGATTCAGAGCGTTAATACAAATTAAATTTAAGGTACAATTATGAACGAAATGAAAAATTCTGCCCCTTCGACCAACGAGCCGAGCGACGAGCGTCGAAGCCTGGAAATCATCTCACAAATGATCGCCGACACCTCGCGAAAGATCGAACAGAACAGCAGCCTCTACTTTCTCGCGTGGGGATATACAACGGTGCTGGTCTCGATTTTCGAGTATTTTGTATGGGTTGCCGACCTGAATAAATCGTGGTTGTGGGCGTGGTGGTTGATCCCCGTGATCGGCGGCTGTGCTACCCTAATCCTCAACCGCCGCGAGCGAAAAGTGGGCGCACACCCCAAATCGTATGTCGATCGCAGCGTGAGTGCCGTTTGGACCGTGCTGGGACTTTCGTGGTGGATCGCCTTCGTGGTATTCTTCGGCAATGCCAGTGCATTTTACTTCCTGATTGCCTACACGATGGGTATCGGAACGACTATCTCGGGCGCGATCTGTCGCCAACGTCTACTGACGATTTGTGGCGCGATGTCGATACTGCTCTCGGTGGTATTTCCGCTGAAACGTTGGGCGATGATCAATTATACGATCACCGAACCTGCGGTAATCTACGCAGATATTCTTATCTTTGCAGCGATATTCGTGGTGATGATGATCGTGCCGGGGCACATCTACCTCAATCGCGCAAAAAAGCACTAAAAGTATGTTTCGAGAACTTAATCCATTGCTACACTCGGAGTTACGTCTGGCTGTGATGTCGATTCTGATCGGCGTCGAGTGTGCCGATTTCGTCTTTCTGCGCAAGCAGACGGGGGCAACTGCGGGCAATTTGAGTGTGCAGATCGACAAACTGCAACGTGCAGGCTACATCGAGGTCGAAAAGACCTATCGCGGAAAGATGCCCTGCACGATCTGTCGAATGACCGACACGGGGCGCGAAGCGTTTGCCGAGTATGTCGATGCGCTGAAATCCTATATCGGGTAATCTCACCCGACCGACAACGAAAAAACCGCACCCCCACGCCGGGAGGTGCGGTTTGGTTTTGCCGGAAACGCGACCTATTCGAGCACAAACTTCACCCGAACGTTCACCGAAACCTTCATCATTCGCAGCTCGGTAACGACGGGCTCGGGAGCATCGATACGTTTCATCGCAAACGTGGCAACAACTCCATCGTTCATCTCGTTGCGAACGGTCGAAACCATCGCGTCATGGGTGTAGATATAGAACGCCTTGCCAACCGTCTGATCGAGAGCCTCGGCCATCAACTTGGCATTGGCGCGCGCATTCTGAATCGCCTCGAC
>JAFPAT010000031.1 GCA_017425655.1 Rikenellaceae bacterium
AATCTATATATGCGCAAGGTGTTAATTTCATTCCTGGGAACGGGCCCTAAGGATCGTAATTATAAAACAGCAAATTATCGGTTCAGTTCAGGAAATCAATATGAAACGCATTTCGTTGCTGCCGCTATACGTCAAGAATATAAAATCGACAAGATGATTATGATCGGTACAATGCACTCGATGTGGGAGTGCGTGTATGATCATTATGCCAAACAAAATAATCAGTTCGATGAGAATATCTGTTACGAGATTTACGAACAAGTTGGTGATAAGGCAAATCACCAGACTGAGATTGGCGAAGTCAAACATCAGACTGAAATTGAACGCCAAATGGGTGGCGGGTCGAAGATTGTGACGATTCATTATGGACTGAATGACGAGGAAATCGCTAAAAATTCGGAAACGATATTGGGATTGGAGCAATATTTGGAGCAGAATGATGAACTGATTATCGACATCACGCACGGATTCCGATCGCTGCCGTTGTATATAATGAACTTGATTATATATCTTCAAAATGTAAGTGAAAAGAGACTCAAGATTAAACATATCTGTTATGGCATGCTTGATGTGTCGCAAGAAATGGGCTACACGCCAATTGTTGAGATGACGGATGTTTTAACGGTAAATAAATGGATTGCCGGTGCTTATAGTTTTAAACGTTTTGGCAATGCTGACCAAATCGCAGAGCTGGTGAAAGAGCTTGATAAAGGGTTGAGTAAAAAGTTGGATCAATTCTCGGATGTGAAGAATTTGAATCACTTGGCTGCACTTGAACAACAAAGTAAGCAATTGCGCGAATTGATTAGACAAGGCAATATGCCACAAATGGCGAAAATGATTATTACGCCTGTCGTTAAAGACTTTTGCAAGCAACTTAATGTGCTTGTAGACTCAATAACTCCGCATTCAGACTTTCAATATAAATTGGCTTGCTGGCAATATAGCAAGGATAATTATTTAGCCGCATATACTTCGCTTTTTGAGGCAATAGTAACACGTTTTTGTGAAGAAGAGCATATCTCTTATGAGCACTGCGATTATGAGATGAGACAAAAAATACAGAATAAATATTTTTACACTAAAGACGAGAAAATTAAAAGCCAAGTTCGCACTTGGAGCACTTTGTTCCATAAAGTACGCGAGGTGAGAAATGCATTGGCGCATAATGCAGATACTGAACTTACACCAGCTATAATGATCCAAAAATTAGGCAGTTTCCTAGATCGATATGGAGAATTGTCAGGTTTAAAGAAAAAGAAATAGAATGTTGATAAACATATCAAATCATCCCAGCGCACATTGGGAAAAACGACAAATAGACGAGGCAACCCGACGTTGGGGTGGGGTGGTTGATATGCAGTTTCCGAGTATTGACCCGAAATGGGGTTATGAACGCGTAGAACAAGAGGCGCAGAAACATATAATGGGCTACCGACGCGAAATCGCTAAATATGATCAACCTTCGGCATTTCATATTATGGGAGAGTTGGTCTATTGTTTTTGTGTTGTGCAGCTGCTTTTAAAGGGAGGGTATATGGTTGTGGCTTCTACGACCGAACGTGATGTGGTAATGCATAACGGCGAAAAAGTGTCGCGGTTTAAGTTTGTACAGTTTAGAGAGTATTAGCTATGGAAAAAGTATTGAGAATAATGACTATAATCTTCGACTTGCCGCTCGCCCATCGCGAATTGAGTAAGTTTAGAGGTGCAGTGATCAAGTGTGCAGGTAAAGAGAAAACTTTGTTCCATAACCATATAGAGAACGGTTTCGCTTATCGATATCCAATGATTCAGTATCGAATTATTGGGGGTAATGCAGCTTTGGTGTGTATTAATGAGGGTATCGAACAAGCGCAGACACTTTTCGCAAGAGGATTTGTGGGAAGCACAATTGAGATAGGTGATGATATGCACGAAGTGAAGATAAATAGCATTAGACAGAATGAAATAGCGCTGCGAATGGTAGATGAAGAACTCAAATATCGAATTGTACGATGGTTGCCTCTCAATCAACAGAATTATAAAGCGTGGCGAGAGCTAGATAAGGAGCAACGCATTGAGCAGTTGAATAAAATGATGGTTGGTAATATATTATCATTTGCTAAGGGCGTTCATTGGCAGCTTTGCGATAGGATAGAATGTAGCATTGACCCTAATTCTATAGAAACAAAGCATGTTCAATATAAAGACCAACAATTGATAGCGTTTAATGCGGAATTCTCCACCAATGTCTTCTTGCCGATAGGTATCGGTCTCGGTAAAAGTGTATCTTTGAATAAAGGAATAGTACTACGTCTTCATAGAGACGAAATTATCAATGAATTCGAATAAAATTTGTGTAAGCTATTGCAAATCTCAAAAACGATTTCTAATTTTGTGGAACGAAACCATAAAAACGATAACAAGAAACAGATATATTTTTAGACATTATCTCTGACCCCAATCGGGACTCCCTGACTGGTTTTTATTCATATTTTAATTTATAAAAACATTAAAACAGGGATTGCTATGTTTAAAAATGTAGAGTTGTCGTTACTAAGCGTACGACGTTTTTTTGAGCGAAATAGAATCGCTTACACACTTGGCAAGGGCGTTCTGCTCTTCAATCGCCAATTCACTAACAACAAGTCGAAGTGCACCTACAACTACGTCGCATTTGTCGATGGCGTTGATTTGGTTGGTCGTCAGCACATCACCTTCGGGCGCGTGACGATTGATGGCAACGGCACAAAACGTGTCGAGCGAGAACGGGCAAGCCATTGCACCGATATGGCTTTCTTCGCTTTTCACTTTCACGACTTGTATCGCGAACTCTATCCACGCAACGAATATCGTAGCGAGCGATAGTACACTCTTTTGACTCCGCGTTGTGGGCATAGTCCTACGACGTCGGAGTTTTTTGTAACCTAAAAAATATAAAAATAATATGAAAAAATTTTTGAAGAAATTGGGTATTACCCTTGTGATTTTATCTGTGATCGTATTTGCAAATGGTTGTTACTTTGTCTTTGATGGACAGTTCAAAGCTGCCGAAAAGATTAAAAACAAACAGGAACTGAATCTTTACGAGATATCGAGTATATACACAATGCATATGGCGATATGTACCATAGGCTGGATTTATAGTCCCGAAGCTACAAAAGAGATAATCGCGATGTCTTTTAAGAAGAATCGTGATATCGAAAAGTATGTTGAAAACGACTTCTTTTTGGAGAGCCCCAAAGTGCGCCAAGCGGCGCAAAATTTGACTCCGGGAGTAGAGAAGCGAGTAGCATTCACAGATAGTTGCTACTCTCTGTTTGATCCCAACCACACTGTTGCACTGGCTGTTAATCCCGGGTTCTTGAAGATCGAGGGCAATCGACTGACATTTAGAGCCCCTATTGACTACCCGACATATAGCCTCACAAAGATATATGTAACCAAAACGAAGTATATTTTGATCCACGAATCCTTGTTTGACTACCTGGAAAGGGTGGGTGTATTGCATCCATATACAATCGTATATTACACCGACTATCCGCTTAAAAAGTAAGTTAGCTGCTAAAAAGTCCCTAAACATTAATTAGATCTTGAATAATAATCAATACTACTATGAAAAACATTTTCACCCTTTTGGCGATGATGATTATCGCCGTATTGTTTACTAATTGTCGATCGACTGCTCCTGAGTCGGATCAACTGTTACTTGAGGCTGATTCGTTGCTCTGTTGCGAGAATCCTGAGGATCGAGCCAAGGGACGTGAAATGCTCCGCAAGTTGGAACGCGACTACCCTCGTTACAGCGATTTGCTGGTATTCCTCGGCAACTATGCGCTCGACGATGAACAGTATGACGTGGCTGTTGATTATTTTACGCGCGCTATCAAATGCTATGGCAAAGCGAGTAAATTCGATCACTATTATCTTTACGGAATCCGTGCTTTTGCTTATCGTGATATGGGCAATTATGAAGCGGCTGTGTGTGATCTCAACAAATCCTATGAACTTGCACTCGATGATGAGCCCGAAGCTGCAATAAGAGCAATTCTTTATCGTGCTGACGTGCGTTATAAGCAACAAATGTATGATGAATCGAATGCTGATTGCGAGTGGATCTTGTCGCAAGATTCTCTGAATTATGAGGCTATAATTTGCATTGCGCGCAATCATAATGCGCAAGGGCTCTATTCAGAAGCAATCGAGCTGGTAAATAAGAGCGAGCAGATCAACCCTGACTATTATGCTATTTCCAAAATACGTATGCAGAGCTATCTCGGTTTGGGCGAAAATCACAAAGCAATTGATGACGCTGTGCGATTCATTGATGTAAATGATTTCAATGATTTGAGTGCTACGGATTCAATTATGATGGCCGATTTTGCCTATGCGCATCAGTGCGTAGATGCGAAGATCAAGACAGATGATCGTGCCGAAATTTGGCAATATTTCAAGGCTAATCTCTATTCGTTAGCGGGCGAGTATGACAAGTGCCTGGCCTATATCGAGACATTGGAGCAGAAGTACGGAACCACATTTGAGATTATAATTTGTCGTGCAGCTTGTTATAAGCTTATGGGCGACATCGAAAAGGAGCAGGCAGAGTTGGCAAAAGCGTTCGAGAACTATCCGTTGGATGATATAAATGAGGAGTAATGGGCAAATCACAAAACACAGACCCACAGTGCATTGAGTCATCTAAACCAAAAACCGAAAATGAAAGTGGGCTAAATAACAGATCGGTCTATTGGGTATTTGCGTCAGCTGCAATCATTACTTTTACATCTTTTTTTGGACTGATTGCAGAGTGGGAAACAACTCCGACAGGACTTTGGGGATTCTTAATCTTCGTTGCGGTGCTATTGATTGGTGCCGCAGTTGTTACCTACTATCAGATCAAAAACAGAGCTTACACCCTTACTCCGCTCAATCAAGAAATGATTTGGAGGATTCTTTGCGAGGAAGGTTTTGAACCTCAATCTAACAACGATCATATTGATATTAGTATCGCGTTAGAAGTAGGTCAGTATAATATCTCTATTGGTTATCACTATCCTCGCCTCAATATGTGGTATGGGTTTACACATAGAGATATGGATTTATCTGCGGCACAGATGATCGCAGATAAAATCACCAACGAATTGATAATGATACAAGCTGATGTGAAGCCCTCTAACGATAACCAAGATGTGAACGTATGCTTCTACATAGCGGCATTGTGCCATTATGAGGCAGAATTTAGAGATGCATTGAGAGATTATATTCATCTTTTAGCGATCGCGATAATAATGTATGCCGATGAGGTTTCGCCAATGGGGGAATCCGACGCCAAGATTAAACGACAGCATATATATTATTCCATATACCGTTTGCTACCAAATCTTTTTAGTTGTGTGAGCAAGGGTAAAATCCGGATAGAGGCTCTAACAGATGAGGCTTGGATTCGATTAATGATAAATGCAAAATTAAAGGAGATCTATATTGCAAACCAGGCGAGTGATTGGGACTCATTCAAAATCAATCGAGTGGAGAACTTTGGCGGGTATAAACTCATAGTCTATCAGTTCCCTGATCCAAAGTTCGTACCTGAAGCGAAATATGGTGTGGTGATGCTGAATACAACCACACTCACCATCGACTACTACACTATGGAGCTTTCGTTTGACGGACAATGGGCATATTGTAGCTGTACAACCGAACGACATTACAACTATGGCTCGTTCGATAGTGGAGAGTTAGACGATTTCCTCAAATGGGTGCTGGAAGATAAGGAGCAGTTGCAGTGCTCTACAGATTGGAAAACAGGTGAGATCAAGCCCGCAGAACCTGATAGTGGGAAAGACAAGGATGCTGAGCCGCAAGCCCAGCCAAATTATGACATAGTGGCCGATGGCGAAGATGTCCCTGCTCCCAAACCTCGCAATGAGTTATTAGAAAAAATCAAAGAATTTGGTTTCGCTATTAGATTCATCGTTGTGCTTGCTGCGTTAGTTCTTATTTATTTTGTCTTATTAGGGTTAACCGTATATGGAAATAAGTGACAAGATCAGCTCGGATATATACCAATCACTTGCTTACATCGGAGCCGATCCGTCAGATTTTGCCCTTGCCAACTCGATGTTTTCGCGCCCAAAGCATTCGCCGATGCACGGCATTGGGCATATCTTTCGCACGATGATTGGTTGTGCCTTGCTTGGTGAGTTGCTCCAAAAGCCGAGAGAGGGGTTACTTGCTTTTTGTGGCGCCTATATTCACGACCTCGGACGAGTGCACGATGGACGCGATCCGCAGCACGGTACAAATGCGGCAAATAGACACTTCTCGAAGTTTAACCACTTGTGGGATAAGTACCAACTGACCGATAAGGAACGAATTTATGTTCGATGGGCCGTGGAGCAACATTGTTGTCGCCAATGGATACAACGTGGCGAGGAGGGTTATGATGTAATGGCGATATTGAAGGACGCGGACGCGCTGGATCGCTGCCGCTTTCGAACAAACAACCTACGCCCCGAGTGGCTGCTATATCGAGAGAGTAAGCTGTTGATCCCAATCCTCGAAAGCATTTGCCGAAGAACGAATACGGTCAATGAAGACATGTCGCTTTCTAACTTTATCAAACTGTTAGACTAAGACCATCATCAACTTCACAGCCCATTGTTTTTGAAAACGGTGGGCTTTTTATTGATTGTTTAACCCGCAAATTTGCTATAAAGTGTGCTGCCCACGATATTGTCCACAATCGTGATTTGATTTAAGGAGTAGAAGATAATGATCTGGTACTCAATAGGGTAGATAAGCACGAAAATGCGTTTTAATTCCCTTTTAATGTTGGGGCCCCGGGTTCGAGCCCCGGCCGGATCACCTGATAATATCTCTGATAATCACACGATTGTCAGAGATATTTTTGTTTTATGGCCTTTCTTAAAATCTGTTTTTGGGCTTAAATCTCGAGGACTTTTAGGTGTTTCTGGTGTGATTTACCCTTGAATTTGAGCCTTCTTATTGAGGCTTTAGAAGGTGCAGTGAACTCTTTGGGCGGTGAGAATAATATTGTTGTGAGCGCGACTGAAAACGAAAACGACGCTATAGAGTCAGATATCATCGACTATCACCCAAAAACAAATAAGTCCGAAGAGAGATCTTCGGACTTTCTGCGGTATGGACGAGACTCGAGCCCGCGCTTCGCGCGTGCTGGCTCGCGATGTTTTTATTGACATCCCCACCAAACCTCCCCTTGTAAAGGGGAGGCTTCGGAGGTCGCGAGTTCGATTACAATCCAAAAACAAAAAAGCCCGAAGATCTCTCTTCGGACTTTCTGCGGTATGGACGAGACTCGAACTCGCGACCCCCTGCGTGACAGGCAGGTATTCTAACCAACTGAACTACCACACCGTTTTGCTGTTTGCGAGTGCAAAAGTAATACAAATTTTGCAATTTGCAAACCATAGGGCGATTTTTTTGCGCTTTTCGAGTAAATCAATTGCAATTCTCGCTCCGAATAGCTACATTTGTGATAACTACAAATCCTATCACAATGAAAAGTTATATCGATATTTGGAAACATAGTTTCGATTTTCGCGGCTCGTTGACATGCCGCCCGTTCTGGACTTACGTGTGCATTACGCTATGGCTCTATATCGTCGTTGCAGCAATTGATGTCTTCGTGCTTAATGAAGTTATGCCCTTCCCATTCCTGCTGACTGCAATATTCTCAGCTCTCAATTTTATTACGGGATTATCTGCAATGGTGCGCCGTCTGCACGATACATCGCGGAGCGGTTGGTGGTTGCTGGTACTATTGGTCCCTATTGTTGGCCAGATACTTATGATTACTTACCTCGTGCAACGTACTACAGCCGAGGAGGAGTATGAGAATCGTGGTTTCGGAACGATGGAGGTTGATGAAGAGTTTGATCCCGAAGAGGTCTATGGAAAGGATTTCTGGGATGTTGAAGAGGAGGAAGTTGCCGAAGGGGAGAGTGAAGGCGATGCATTGAGTGTCGAAAATCACATCCCGGGCAAGATCTTCTAAACGGTTAAACCATATATGATTTCGAGGGCTTGAATTTTATGATTTGAGCCCTCGTTTTTTATTGTGGTAGTTCTGAATCTGTTCAACAATCCATAGCTCTCCTATACCGATAAAGACTCCAACCGTACCCTCGACAAAGCGTAGAACTCCATTTTTCAGCGGCGGCAGATCAGGAATCTCCTGCGAGATGACAGAGATGATGATAAGCGTCATCGCGGCGACGGTACCGCCATCTGGGACCTTCAGCATCATACATATAGCCTCTAAAATACAGAATGAAATTGCTAATCCGTGAAGCGAAAACGGAAATATTTGCAGATATGAGGTGGCTATAACTGCGCCGATAAGTGTGCCGAGTACGCGCAGCCATCCTTTATGGATTGATTCTCGCACGTTTTCGGACTGTATAACGACGATTGTCGATGTACAAGCGAGCATGGCTCCCATATAACTCGATGCGTGGAAACGGCCCGTAATATGTGCGCCAACGGCGTATGCAATCACAATCGCTATGCAATGAAGTGCGATTTGTGATATTGATATGCGTTTTAATACTTTGTGTAATGAATTGCCCATTGCAACCGAAGTTCTGTGTATGACACTTTTTCGGTCAGCGAGCTGCAATAAGCGCACCGAAACGGCTTTTAGATCGTCTTAAAACGGAATATCGTTAGCGTTTTTTCTCGGTCGGAGTGATCTCGATTTGATCAAGCAACAGATCCAGATCGGCATACTTCGTCTTATAGTCGTATGTCAGACGAGTGGGGCATAACGCCGGAATTTTACTCTTCTTTGTCGGCAGAAATGCACAAAGATCAGCATCGATCTGTTTGAGAATAGAGGTGTTACGATCATATATAATGGTTGAAACAGCCGTTACGCTTTTTGTTGCGACATCGACTGTGGCAATGATCTGTGTCGCTTTCGAAGCCAACATCGGGAATGAGATTCGGTAGTATTGTGTTTGACCGTCAGTGCTCTGTCCGAGGAGAGCGTAGTCGGGGCGATATTTGTAAAAATGGCGATTATGTCCGATTGCTGCAACTGCAAAATTCAACTCCGAAAGAGCGTAGTGGAGCGATTCGTCAAGTTTGTGAAATGTACTTTGTGCGCTATCTTCGGTTGCGTTGCGTTGAATGGGCAGGTGAAACCACCCCTCGGAACGGAAATACGCGAGCTCCTTGCTATCGACAAGATTTTCAGCCTCGATAGTTCCCTCGGAGTGAAATTTCATATAATCGAAATCGAAATGAGCCTTCATTTTGCAATTGAAATCCATTGCAGTCGATTCGCCAGCACACTCTTCAAACATTGCACGTGCCTGATCCGATGTGCGATCCACATTCGTATCAGCAATAATACCATCATTAATTTTTAGAACATATTCAATCTCACCACTTTGCATCGCCTCGGTCCCTACCTCTTGTTCGAAGGTCTGGTAGCCGACTGCGTGGGCTGCGAGCTTATATTCGGGGCGAATACGGCGGAAATCGATATTGACCACGCCGTCAATATCGGTAACAGCGCGAGGTACGCCTTCAATCGTGATAATTGCATACGAAATAGGCATTCGCATCTCATTTACGACACGAATATTGAAATCCTGCCCGACAGCGTTAAATGCAATGGCAAGCGTAAATATGAGTAGTGTGGCAATTCGTTTCATTAGCGAGTATTGTTTTGTTATATTACAAAGATAGATAATTATAAATAAAAATGGATGCCTCCCAGCGGAAAGACATCCATTTTGTCGGTACTATACAATCTCTATTACTCGATATAGACCTCCAATATGCGGCCCTTGCCTGTGATTGTAACTTCGTTTATCTCGGCTGGAATGAGCACTAATTCGCCTGCTGCGATCTTTTCAGAACCACCATCGGTCGAGATTGTGAATTCACCTTCGGCTGCAATATAGACCGTGAAAGTGTCAAATTTTGCGAGGTCGCAAACATATTCACCATTAATAGCTATAAGATTGGTAATGAAATGATCACGCCTGATTAACTCAACCGAAGAATTAACTTCGGGAGATTTAGTCAGCACGTACTCCTCTTCGCTCTCAAAATCGATAGCATCGATCGCCAATGCGGTGTGCAATTCACGTGGACGGCCTTCCGAATCAACACGATCCCAATCATAGACACGATATGTAATATCGGATGCCTGCTGAATCTCGATTAACTCGATTCCTTTGCCGATAGTGTGGATTGTTCCAGAAGGGATATAATATACGTCGCCGCGCTTAACCTCATAGCGATTAAGCAATTCGGGAAGGCGATTGGTTACAACGGCATCAATAAACTCCTCACGCGAAACGGGACGTTTGAAGCCGATATATAACTCGGCCCCTTCACTGCAATTGGTGATGTACCACATTTCGCTTTTGCCATATGAGTTATGACGCTCGGCAGCCAATTCGTCGTCAGGATGTACCTGAATCGATAACGTGTCTTGAGCGTCTAATGTTTTGAACAGCAGAGGAAAGACAACGCCAAAACGCTCGAAAATCTTCTCGCCGACCAAATCACCCATATAGACTTCGATCAACTCCTCGATGTTGTTACCCTTGAGCATTCCGTTGGTAACCACCGAGAGGTCGCCACGAATGCCCGATAAATCCCAGCTTTCTCCATATTGGCGGCTACGGTCAATACGCAACCCTTTGCCTTTTTTGGCAATGAGCGTAGAACCTCCCCAGATGCGAGGCTTCAAACGAGGGCGGAATTTTAACGGATATAGCATCGTTAAAAACGTGTGTTAATGTTAAATTAAGTTTTACTTATCTTGTTTGCTAAACATAGCTTCTACTTTCGCAATTACATCTTCCACTTCGGGATTGAGTGAGAAGACGTGTGTAGGCTTCAAGTGCCACAACTCCTTGCCTTCTTGCGCTTTGCGCTCGCCACCACCGGTGATGTTGAGCATAACGATCTTCTCCTTATCGACCTTGCCGTCGGCAACAGCCTTGATAAGTGAAGCCGTTGCAACTGCAGCTGCCGAATAGATGTCGCAACCCTCTGTCTGTTCAAACAATTCGGCTGCTCTCTTTGCTGCGGCATTCGTTATTGCAAATATCTCGCCATCAGTATCTTTCAATGCGTCATACAAGCCGCCGATAATGCCATAAGGAGGTTTGCGATTCGATAGAACTTTGGCGTTTATGATCTCCGCATCACGACGAGCCTTATTGTCATCGTAAGGCAGCATTTCTCGCGAATCAACTCTCCAAGCGTCAAACATCGGAACGAAAGGAGCATTCTGCGATACCATCAACTTGGCCTTTGTCGTGCCAAAACGTCCATCTTCGATCAATCGCATGTTTGCTTCCCACGCTGCAATTGCACCCGTACCACTACCAACAGCTTGGAAATAGTAGTCAGGGATCTGTCCGATTGTGGTTGCTGCTGACAGCATAGTTGTAGCCATACCATCGCGACGGGCGATATTCTTTGCACCACCTTCGGCATAGAATTTCTTCGATTTCAGTGCTAAATTGCTCAAATGGATAGCATCGAAATAGTCGCCGCCCTTTTCGCATGAGATCAATTTAACGCAGGGATTCAGCGGCTTCTCAAACCACAGAGCCGACAAATTGTCCGAAGGGACACTCAACAACAGCGGAATATTGTTATCAGAGCATACCTTTGCAAATGCACGCGCAGTGTTGCCTGCTGATGCTACAACGAGGACTTTGTCGTTAGACGGATCGATACGACCACAAACCGAGTATGCCTCGGTCTCCTTAAACGAACAGGTGGTCATCTTTGCTCCAATAGCGGGGTTGTAACCGTTAAAGGTGATATATAGATTTTTCAAGCCGAGAGCCTCGGCCAAACCTTTACTTCGATAGGTAACGGGAGCCGAAGAGCCTTCGAGCATACGGCTGATCGGTAACCAATCGGCAAACTTGTAGATGCCATAACTGTTATCGCGTACCTCAATTTGCTTCTTTGCGTAGATTGCACGCACCAACGACGGCGACTTGCACTCTTTATCGTCAAGCACCCAACCTGTGTCCTCGAATTCACGACCCGTGGCAACACATTGCAGTATATATTGTGTAGGCTTAAATTCTTCCATATCTTTATATTATGGTTGTTACTTAATCTTTTTGTTTAATTCGATGTTTTACAACTACGACATACGATCACGATAATCCTCATAGCCAAATTTGCGTACTACATCGAAACTATCGTCTTCGTGCCAGATGGCGATCGAGGGATGTTCAACTCCATTAAACATTGTTGTCTTGACCATCGTATAGTGGATCATATCCTCGAATACAATACGGTCGCCAACCTTCGGGTCAACCTCAAAAGCCCAATCGCCGTAGAAATCGCCAGCCAGACAGCTATTGCCACCCATACGCCATTTTCGTTCATTCTCTTCGGGATCGTGAGCACCCATAATTGCGGGCTTATATGGCATCTCCAAACAATCGGGCATATGGCATGCAAACGAGACATCCAACATCGCAGTATTAACGCCGCCGCTTTGAATAACATCTTCTACCGTTGATACAAGGTAACCCGTACGCCAAGTAAATGCACTGCCTGGTTCAAGTATCAGACGCAGATGAGGATGACGCTCGCGGAAGCTATTTAAGACTTCAATCAATTCGTCGCAGTTATAATCTTTATGTGTCATCAGGTGCCCGCCTCCCATATTGAGCCACTTAATCTGTGGCAGGAGATGCCCGAAATGTTTTTCAACTGCCTCCAAAGCCAAACGTAGGTGTTCGGGTCGCGACTCGCAAAGTACATGGAAATGCAGACCTTCAATGCCTGCGGGCAACTCTTTCATCTCTTCAGCTCGAATACCAAGACGTGATCCTGCAACACAAGGGTTGTAGAGATCTGTCTCAACGGGCGAATATTCGGGATTGATTCTCAATCCGCACGAAATTCCGCGCAGTAGTGCTTGTGCGCCGAAGCGGGCGAACTGACCGAGCGAGTTGAAAGTGATATGGCTGCTACATTGCAGAACCTCTGCGAATGAGCGATCGGTATATGTAGGTGCGTATGTGTGAGCCATTTGTCCATACTTCTCCATAACCAGTCGCGCCTCGGCAGCCGACGATGCGGTTGCTCCGTCAGAGTGCTGGGCGAGGGTGGGGAAGATGCTCCACATTGCGCACGCTTTCAATGCAACAATAATCTCCGCACCCGTAGCTTTACGGACACGGTCAATAATCTCCATATTTTTGGCGAGCAATGTCTCGTCAAGCACAAAACAGGGAGATGGTAATTTTCGGAAATCTATCATCTGCCGAATATCTCTATAAAATATTATGCAAAAATAACAAAATTCGACTATTTCCCAACTATTTAAGCTCTAAATAAGTATAAATACTCCGGTAAATAGTTGATATTAAGTCTAACAAGAATGAAAATAGACGTAGATCTATACCTAATGTCGATTTATCTCTGTTTCGAATTGGTTTCAGCGGGAAATTCTAGAAGCCGGCATATGGAAATAATATGCGTTATTTGATGTTTTCGGGTTAAAAAGAAAGCGATCGTAATCTAAATCGGATTACGATCGCTATTTGAATGAAGAACTGACGCTTATAACGATTACTTACGGAAGAACGCGAACTGCACGCTGCCATAGCTGCGTTGCTGCTCAAATAGGGGGTGGTTGGAGTAATCCTGCCCTTTCGGATGCTCAAAAATGAGCAGTCCGCCTTCACGTAGAAGGTTGCGCTCAAATACCAATTTTATAACCTCTTCGCTACCATCCAAATCGTAGGGAGCATCAGAGAAAATAATATCGAACTGTTTCGGGCAACTCTTCAAATAGAGGAAAACATTTGCGCGAGTGGGATACATCTGCTTGAAACCGAGATCCGATGCTGTACGTTTGATAAAATTGTAATGCACGGCATTGATCTCTACCGAGGTAACACTCTTTGCTCCGCGGGAGCAGAACTCGTAACTAATCGATCCCGTGCCGGCAAATAGATCCAGCACATCACACTCCTCGAAATCGACCATATTACCCAGCACATTAAACAGATTCTCCTTCGCAAAATCAGTTGTGGGGCGAGCTCGAAGATTATTGGGCGGATTGATTATACGTCCGCGATGTGTTCCGCTAATTATTCGCATACTACCTTCTTGTAATATTTACTCAATGTTTTTGCTGTTTCGCGAGCCTCATCTGCGAAGCCGTTGGCTCCTTCGATAACAATCTTAAAATGCTTCAAGTCAAACTGCTTGTCAATTGCAGCCGTATAATAGAGTGTGTCGGTCTCTTTTTTTCGAGGTAAAACCTCTGCCATTCGCAATTTGCCATCGCTCCATACCTTTATATATATAATGCGCTCGGCAAGATAGAGCCACGCAGTTGGTTCCGTGCAGATACGACTGCGCAAAAGCGGGGTAGAGAAGAGGTGATTATCACCGTAACGCTCCTGTGCTGCCGCAATTAAGTTGTTTGGAAGAGCCAATGCCGCGACTATCTGTTGCTGTTCATCGGGTACTGTAACAACTGACTCGTTCTCATTCAGAGTAATTCCGTTTATTGCTAATATCTCTACGGGATTGACCTCTTCGAATAGTTCAAATGGTATCAAAACCACACGGCTACTCAATACCTCGATCTCGACGAATTGTTTGTCGGTCGAGAGTTTCGGTAGATCGGAGCGTGAAAAAGAATGTCCACTCAACGTGAGCTGAATGGACATTCTGTTCGCAGTGGGCGAAATATTACTCCCAGTTACCTGCCTCATTGTTAGGCTGATCCAAGTCGCCGACCTTGATGCCGGGGTACTTGTTATAGATATTCTTGCACTCGTCAACCAAGTTGATCAACTCCTGGCGATACTTAACGGTGTCGAGGAAGAGCTTATAGGGAGCCTTGCAAACCATAACGGGAACGGGAACGTTACCTACGGTTACTACGCCTGCGTCCATAAGAAACTCAGCCTGGCTGTTGGTACCGGGGATAAAGCGGAAGTTGCGAACGTCCTGCTCGGTGAGCTTCTTGGGCGAGAAGATGGTGTCGATAACTGCCATCGAGAACTTCTCAACGTTCTTAATCTTCTTTGCTTTCAGAGCTGCCATTGCAACCGAGTCATCCTCATCAACGAGCTTACGCTCCATAACGAGCGAGTCATTCAAAACGAATTCGATCAGCGAGTCGAAATCAGCGGTGAAGTGCTGGTACTTCGACTTGAAAGCACGCTGAGCGCTACGGATGTCCTTAATGCGCTCGATAACGGCTGCTTCCTTGCGGCCCTTCTCTGCCTCAAACTCGATAGGTGTTGCAACCTGACGGTAAACAACATAAACTAATGCGACGATAACGATCGCAAGAATCAATTGGAGTACTTTTTTCATTTGTTGTTATAATTTATTAAGTTTGTACAAAATTTTTGACATGTGCTATCAGCTTAAAATTTGATTAAAAGTATGCTTAACACACATATCGCGACCCAAATTTACGCAAATTTTAGTTTTGTACCAACTTTTGGGCAAAAAAAAATCGTAGAAAAATTTTCCGATTTTCTTTGTGATGCCGATTTTAGTCGAATTTTCATTATTAACGGATATGCCGGCACGGGTAAAACATCGTTGGTGGCAGCCTTTGTGTCGGCACTCAAAGAGTTGAATATCAAACCGATACTTCTTGCGCCAACTGGTAGGGCCGCAAAAGTCCTTGCCGGATATGCTTCGCAATCGGCTCAAACTGTGCATAAACGAATTTATCGTCAAAATAGTACAACTTCTTACGAATCTCGCTTCTCATTAGCTCCAAATAAGGAGCATGACGCTTGTTTCATCGTAGATGAGGCTTCGATGCTCTCAAACTTTTCGCGCGAGGAGTCGATCTTCGGAACAGGTAATTTGATTAGTGATTTGGTGCAGTATGTTCGTGGTGGTAAGCGATGTCGCTTGGTGTTAGTGGGGGATAGTGCCCAACTGCCGCCAATTGGCGATGAACGAAGCCCTGCGCTCGATCCCGACTATATGTCTGCTTATGGCGATGTGGAGTATTGTACGCTTGACGAGGTGGTCCGTCAGCAGATGGATTCGGGTATTCTGTTCAATGCTACACTTACGCGCTGTATGCTCGAAAAAGGGATCTATGAGCCACCTCGTTTCGATATGTCGTTCGCCGATTTTGAGGCTATTTCGGGCATGGAATTTATGGAGAAACTCGAAGAGTGTTATTCGCGTTATGGCAAGGATGAAACCATCGTTATCACTCGCTCCAATAAGCGGGCAAATCGTTTCAATGCGGGTATTCGTCGGCAGGTGCTATATGCAGAGGAGGAGATCGAGAGTGGCGATATGTTGATGGTTGTGAAAAATAATTATCACTTCACAGAACGTGAGGAGGATTGCAAGATTGATTTTATCGCCAATGGAGATATTGTCCGCTTGCGTCGCCTGCGCCGTTTCGAGGAATTGTATGGTTTTCATTTTGCTGAAGCAGTGCTTCAACTCATTGATTATGATGATTATGAACTCGAATGTAAAGTGTTGCTTGATACGGTCAGTTCCGAGTCGCCCTCTCTCACGCGCGAAGAGAGTTCGCGTCTGTTTTATGCAGTAGAGGAGGATTATCAGGATATTCGCAGCAAAGCCAAACGCTATAAGGAGATTATGGAATCACCTTATTATAATGCCGTACAGATCAAATTTGCATACGCCGTAACGTGTCATAAGGCACAGGGTGGTCAGTGGAGTGCTGTGTTTATCGATCGAATGTTGTTTGGCGATGAGCCGATGACACGCGATTTGATGCGTTGGCTCTATACGGCACTTACACGAGCCACCGAGAAGGTATATCTGGTCAATTTCGATGAGAAATTTGTAGGGGAGCGTGAAGATTTTTAATAATATTCGCGAAATAATTGTACTATGTGTTGCATAGTAATAGGAAAATTTATAGATTTGCACTATCGAAAAGATTCAAAAGCAGATTTATAAATTAAAGAATAAGCAACACGTATGAAAAAGTTATTTGTAACAATGATGATCGTAGTGGCTTCGTTATCCGCTACGACGGTTATGGCAGGTAATGTTGTAACCGAAACCTATCCGATAAAGAGTAACTACACTGCAATTTCGGCTACGAATATGATCGAAGTGGTGCTCTTGGACACTCCGAAGAATTCGGTTCGCGTCGAGATTGACGAGTTACTGTTGCCTCATTTGCAGATTACAGTCAAAAGTGGTGTTCTGCATTTCTCCTACGCCAATCGGCGCGAGGTGGAGCGTCTGCGCAAGCGCAACCGCGACATCAAAGAGGCGCACATCTACGTTTCGGCGTATGGAGTCGATACCTTCGTGGCATCGGGCATGGCTGAGTTTGAATCAGATATGCCCCTTAACATTAATGTTCTGACAATCAATGCATCGGGAATGGCAAAGTTTGATCTTGAAAGGGTAGAGTGCAAAACCTTTAATGTGTCGATTTCGGGAATGGCAGAAGTAGATACCGAGGTAAATGCCGAGGAGTGTAAATTCGAAATTTCGGGAATGTCGGATGTCGATATTGAAGGTCGCACCAATCACCTGTCGCTCGGATTGAGTGGAATGAGTGAGGTCTCGTTTGAAGAGTTGATAGCGCGTACTGCCAAAGTGAATGTGTCGGGTATGAGTTCGGCAGAAATATGCGCAAACGAAAGTATTACGGGTGGCGTTAGTGGAATGAGCAAATTGACAAGCTATGGTCAGGCTGGCAAGATCAATGTCTCAACAAGCGGCGGCTCGTCGCACAAACATATCAAGAGATAATCATCATAGATTAACGATCAAAAAAGCAGGATTCTCAATTATCGTGGGAATCCTGCTTTTTTGTGTGAATATATTGGTTGAGAAATGGAAAAATTACTATCTTTGCTTATTAAATACTAATGCTGACCGCTGTGAGTAAGAAAGAGAAGACAACCGAAAAGAAATATGTCGAAACCCCGCTGATGAAGCAATACTATTCGTTCAAGGCTTCGCACCCTGACGCTGTGTTGCTGTTCCGCGTGGGCGACTTCTACGAAACCTTTGGTGATGACGCGATTAAGGCGAGTTCTATTTTGGGCATTACGCTCACTCGACGTGCCAATGGATCGGCCTCATCGGTTGAGTTGGCGGGATTCCCTCACCATGCGCTGGATACCTATCTGCCCAAATTGGTGCGAGCAGGTGAGCGTGTGGCTATTTGTGAGCAGCTGGAAGATCCCAAAATGGTCAAAGGTATTGTCAAGCGTGGTATCATCGAATTGGTTACTCCAGGCGTTGTTCTTGGAGATAACGTGTTAGCTGGCAAGGAGAATACATTCCTTGCAGCGGTCTATTTCGGTAAGCAGCAGACGGGTATTGCATTTCTTGATCTCTCGACAGGTGAATTTTATGCCGCCGAGGGCGAAGATCAATATATCGATAAATTGATGTCAAATCTTGCGCCGAAAGAGGTTATCTATCAGCGTGGTGCAGACAGCCGATTTACAAGCGCATTTGGTACGCGTTACTACACTTATCGTCTTGATGAGTGGGTATTTTCGGAAGAGGTCAATCGCGGCAAACTTTGCAAACAGTTCGGAACAACATCGCTTAAAGGTTTCGGTATCGAGCAGATGCATGAAGGTATTTCGGCCGCAGGTGCAATTCTTCACTATCTGGAATATACCGAACATCGTGATATCAGCCATATCGCCTCTATCGCTCGTATTGATCGCGATGAGTATGTTTGGATCGATAAATTTTCAATTCGCAATCTTGAACTTTTTGCATCAAATTCGGGTTGCGATCGTAGCGGTTTTGTCGGCGTTATTGATCGAACGCTTTCACCTATGGGTGGTCGAATGATGAAACGATGGGTGGCAATGCCGTTGTTGTCGGTCGATCGTATTAATCGCCGATTGGATGTTGTTGAATATTTTACCAAACATAAATCACAGACCGAGGATCTGCGCGATCAACTATCGGAGGTGGGCGATTTGGAGCGTATCGGCTCGCGCATTGCAGCGCGTAGAGTTCTACCTCGTGAGATAGTTCAGTTACATAACTCTTTGGATGCAATTGCAACTATGCGAGAGCAGTTGCTTGGTAGCGATAATACTCAACTTGCGCAACTTGCCGAGGCTATCGATACAATGTCAGAGGTGCGCGAACGTATTGCTACACAGGTATATCCAGACCCTCATAATAACAATATCTTAAAGGGTGGAGTTATTGCCGATGGAGTCGATATGGAGCTCGATGACCTGCGCCGCGTAGCCCTGCACGGCAAAGATGTGTTGATGTCTATTCAACGCCGAGAGAGTGAAGCAACGGGTATTCCCTCGCTCAAAATCAGCTATAACAACGTCTTTGGTTACTATATCGAAGTACGCAATACTCACAAGGATAAGGTGCCTGAAGATTGGATTCGCAAGCAGACGCTGACCGCAGCCGAGCGATATATCACAGCCGAATTGAAGGAGTACGAGGAGAAGATACTTGGTGCCGAAGAGAAAATTTTGGCAATTGAGCAACGTATCTATGCCGAGTTGCTGGACTATCTCGAAATGTGGTTGAAGCCGTTGCAGCGCAATGCGTCGATTGTTGCCCAAATCGACTGCCTGCAATCTTTTGCGCGTATTGCAACCGAGCGTGGATATTGCCGTCCGACACTCGACGATAGTCGCGTGATTGACATTAAGGCTGGTCGCCACCCTGTGATTGAAACCCTTATGCCCGTTGGCGAGGAGTATATCCCTAATGATACCTATCTCGATAACGAGAAACAGCAGATAATGATGATTACCGGACCCAATATGTCGGGTAAATCAGCTCTATTGCGTCAGACAGCACTGATTGTTTTGATGGCGCAGATGGGATCGTTTGTGCCTGCGAAGTCGGCTCGAATTGGTATTGTGGATAAGATATTTACGCGTGTTGGAGCATCGGACAATATCTCGCAAGGCGAATCGACATTTATGGTCGAGATGCTCGAATCGGCGTCGATTCTAAATAACATTTCGGATCGTAGCCTTGTCTTGCTTGATGAGATCGGTCGTGGTACAAGTACCTATGACGGCATCTCGATTGCGTGGGCGATGGTCGAGTATCTGCACAACAATCCTGCGGCACACGCTCGCACGTTGTTTGCAACTCACTATCACGAGCTTAACGAGATGGAACAGATGTGCCAACGCGTTAAGAATTTCCATGTTTCGGTTAAGGAGATCGACCGTACGATTGTCTTCCTGCGCAAGTTGGAGCGTGGTGGTACGGAGCACTCGTTTGGTATCCACGTGGCGAAGATGGCTGGTATGCCGCGCTCGATTGTCGATCGTGCCGAGGAGATTTTGCGTAACCTCGAATTGGTCTATGGCAATAATGAGATCGTGCCGAGCAGTAGCCCTACACGTCGCAAGAAATCGGCAAAGGCAAATGCCGCTGCGACGGTACGCACAGCAGCAGAAAGTGCACCGTCGATGCAGTTGAGCATGTTCCAACTTGACGATCCCGTACTGGTCCAGATCCGAGATCAGATTAAGGGTATCGATATCAATTCGTTCACTCCGCTCGAAGCTCTCAATAAATTGAACGAAATCAAGAAGATTACGGGAATTTAATGCTCCTTATCTAAATAACGAAACGCGATCCTCGAAAGGGTCGCGTTTCTGTTAATAGTATGTTTTCGGCTTATTTATTGCGAATCAACGAGCGAATATTCTCGATCAACATCGAAACTGCAACCGAGTTGAAACCGCCCTCGGGGATAATTACGTCAGCATATTTCTTGCTCGGCTCGACGAACTCCTCGTGCATCGGCTTAACTGTCGTAGTATACTGATCAATAACTGACTGCATCGTGCGACCACGATCGCAAACATCGCGCAAAATGCGACGTGCCAAACGCAAATCGGCATCGGTATCGACAAACACCTTGATATCCATCATATCGCGCAGTTCCTTATTCTCGAAGATCAGAATACCATCGACAATAATCACACGCGAGGGTTTCACCGTAACCGTTTCCGCCATACGGTTGTGCTCGACAAACGAATAGACGGGATGCTCGATAGGCACGTTGTTCTTCAATGCCTTCAAGTGATCGACCAACATATGCGTATCGAACGCCTGCGGGTGGTCGTAATTGAGTTTTGTGCGCTCCTCGTAGGTCAAATCGTTATGCGCCTTATAGTAGAAGTCGTGGCAGAGGGTTACAACGTCGTCGCCCTCGAAAGCCTCGCGAAGACGTTTTACCAATGTGCTCTTGCCCGAGCCCGTTCCGCCAGCAACGCCAATGATCGTTACGTTCATAGTGGGTAGTTGTTTTAATTAGTTTTTATATGAAAAGATTGGAAACTCCACATCGTAATGGGCGTTCCCAATCTCTCATTGTTAATAGTCGTTATGCGTCAATATTTGCGTAGCGAGCGTTCTTCTCGATAAATTCACGACGAGGAGGCACCTCATCGCCCATCAGCATAGAGAAGATACGATCTGCCTCGGCTGCATTCTCGATCGTAACCTGGCGCAGAATACGTGTCTCGGGATTCATCGTAGTCTCCCACAACTGCTCTGCGTTCATCTCACCAAGACCTTTATATCGCTGGATGTGCAGACCCTTACCTCCCAATTCGGCCGAGATAGCGTCGCGCTCCTCATCAGTCCAGCAATAACGCTGTACGTTACCCTTCTTAACCATATAGAGGGGCGGAGTAGCGATATAGATATGACCATTCTCGATCAGCGCCTTCATCTTGCGGAAGAAGAAGGTCAGCATAAGCGTCGCAATATGGCTACCATCGACATCGGCATCGGTCATAATGATAATCTTGTCGTAGCGCAGTTTATCGAGGTTCAGTGCCTTGTTGTCCTCCTCGGTGCCAATCGTAACACCCAAAGCGATAAACATATTCTTGATCTCCTCGTTTTCCCACATCTTATGCTCCTGTGCTTTCTCGATGTTCAGAATCTTACCGCGCAGAGGCATAATAGCCTGGAACTGACGGTCGCGACCCTGCTTTGCAGTACCACCTGCCGAATCACCCTCGACGAAGAAGATCTCGGCAATCGAACGATCGCGGCTCGAACAGTCAGCCAACTTGCCCGGCAGGCCCGAACCTGACAGCGGAGTCTTGCGCTGCACCAATTCGCGTGCGTGGCGAGCAGCATGGCGAGCAGTCGCAGCCAGAATAACCTTCTGTACAATTGCGCGAGCATCCTTCGGGTGCTCCTCCAAATAGAGCGACAGAGCCTGCGAAACAGCTGCATCAACCGACGCAACAACTTCACTGTTGCCTAACTTGGTCTTGGTCTGACCCTCGAACTGGGGCTCTGCAACCTTAACCGAGATAACAGCTGTAAGGCCCTCGCGGAAGTCATCACCACTGATGTCAAACTTCAACTTTGCCAACATGCCCGACTCATCTGCATACTTTTTCAGCGTGCGGGTCAATGCGCGGCGGAAGCCTGTGAGATGGGTACCACCCTCGATAGTGTTGATATTATTTACATACGAATGTACATTCTCCGAGAAAGAGTTGTTGTACTGCATAGCAACCTCGACGGGCACGCCATCGCGCTCGGTGTCAATATAGATAACCGACTCGATCAACTGCTCACCGCGCGTTGCATCGAGATATTTGACAAACTCCTTCAAACCATCGTGCGAGAAGAAAGTCTCGCTACGGAATTCGCCATTCTCGTCCTTCTGACGACGGTCTGTAAGTATCAACTTAATGCCCTTATTGAGGTATGCCAACTCGCGCAGACGTGCTGCCAGAATATCGTACTTATACTCGGTCGTAATGAAAATATCTGCATCGGGTTTGAAAGTTACAATCGTACCCGTAGTATCAATATTGCCTACAATTTCCATAGCCGAGGTCGGAGCACCTTTGCTATATGACTGACGATAGATGTTGCCGTTGCGATGCACCTCTGCAATCAACTTGACTGAAAGTGCATTTACGCACGAAACACCGACACCGTGCAAACCGCCCGATACCTTGTAGCTGTCCTTATTGAATTTACCGCCGGCGTGCAATACCGTAAGCACAACTTCGAGAGCCGACTTGCCCTCTTTTTCGTGCATGTCGGTAGGAATACCACGACCATTATCCTCGACGGTAATCGAGTCATCTTCATTGATGGTTACTTTGATGTCGGTGCAATAGCCCGCCAGCGCCTCGTCGATCGAGTTATCGACAACCTCATAGACCAAGTGGTGCAGACCCTTTTCGCCTACATCGCCAATATACATTGCGGGTCTTTTGCGTACCGCTTCAAGACCTTCCAACACCTGAATACTGGAAGCTGAATACTCCTCCTCGTTGTGTTGCTTTACCTTTTCCAAATCGTTGTTCATCGTTGATTAAATAATTCTTGCAAATTTACGATTTATTTGGATAAACAACAACTTTTCAAAGCTAAAAAACATCCTATTAAGCGTAAAAAATCGATTTTTTTCAGGCAATTATTCTACCTGTTCGACCATAATGTCGGGATTGGTGTGCAGAACCTCGATAAAGCCCTTTTCGTCGTTGCCGATAAGCGAGCGCACAACGACTTCGATTCGGTAGCTTTTATTGTCGTCAAGACGGCTCATCTCGTAAGAGATGACTTGATATCCGACGCGTTGCAAATCGCTATAAACCCTCTGTACTACTTCGTGCTTGGTGGTTAAGAACGAGATGTAGATTCTACGCGCACCGAGTTTGCGGAAGAGTACATTAAAGAGCTCTAAACCGATAAGTGTGAGTATTGTTGCTGCAACAGCTACCGAATACAGACCGCCACCTGCTGCCATACCGATACCCGATACGGCCCAAAGGCTGGCCGCCGTGGTTAACCCGCGTACTACCTGTCGTTGGAAAATGATCGTTCCTGCGCCGATAAATCCGATTCCGCTGACAACTTGTGCGGCCACGCGACTGAAATCGACCTGTGTCGAATTATCGAATCCATAGCGCGAAATAATCATGAACAATGCGCTACCGAGTGCAACAAGAAAGTGTGTTTTTACTCCCGCATCTTTTGCTCGATATTCTCGATCGAGACCAACAAAAATCGAGAGCAGGCCGGCAATTGATAATCGCCCGATAAGATCCCATTCCATATGCTTGCTGATTTTGATTTTTTTTGATTGTATGAGCAAATATGGTGCATTTGGTGGTGGGGAGTTGTCTTAATGGCGGATAAATCGTATTTAGATATTGTTTTATCTAATATTTTACATATATTTGCAAGTGGAAACATTTGGCGCACAGATGTTTGGAGTAAATAAGTGTGGCTATAATTAAATTCGTAACTTATTGAGGGGGGGGGAATTTGCGACACACTTATTCAACCACTTCATGAGGTAAAACTATCGCCTCAATAGTTATTAAATGAAGAGGTAGGCGAAATTGAGATTTAAGATATGTTTAATTGAAAACTTAAATAAATATTGAATTGATATGAAGAAATTTTTACTTGTT
Organism: Rikenellaceae bacterium; assembly: GCA_017425655.1. Classification (GTDB taxonomy): domain Bacteria; phylum Bacteroidota; class Bacteroidia; order Bacteroidales; family Rikenellaceae; genus Alistipes. The sequence goes on from JAFPAT010000031.1 coordinate 24,444, forward strand.
TTGGCAGTTGTGTTTGGTTTGAGCACGACGGCTATGGCCCAGCAGAAGGGCGATAAATTTATTGGCGGAGCGATTTCAGCTACAACAGTTAATGCTGCCACCTTCAATTTAGGTGTAGCTATTGAGGGAGGTGGCTTTGTCGCAGATCGATGGGCACTTAGCGGGACAGCATCATATGCTCTACTCAACCGCGATGATCATATGCTTGTTGTAGCTCCCCAAGTTGCATACTATGTGCGTTTGGCTGATAAATTTTATTATACTCCCTCGTTGATAGTTGGAGGTGTTTTTACAAGTACTGATGGTTACAATACAGGCGGTTTAGCCTCAAAAATAGCTCCATTTGCAGTGGAGTTCCGTCCGACAAAACACTTTGGATTGGGAGTAAATATGTTCTCATTCACTTATTACTTTATTGAAGGTCAAAGTGTTTTTTCGCTTAATTTATTATCGGACGTTTCGGTTTCGTTCCGCTACTATTTCTAATAGCTACTAAACGCAATTTTGAATTCTGAATTGTGAATTGTGAATTTCGAAAAATAAAAACGCTCGGCGCAAACCGAGCGTTTTTATTTTCTCCATATTGTGGAGGTGGCGGGAGTCGAACCGAGGTCGCCAGCAGGCGGGTGAGGTCATCGAAGGCGTGCCGCAGTCGCCATAGGCGGTGCGGGAAAACACGCCGAGATAACCCGCGTCCAAAGAAAAACAGCGTCCGAATTTCTCGAACGCTGTCAAAAAGTCCTCACTCGGTGGAGGTGGCGGGAGTCGAACCCGCGTCCAAACAAGGAACCCGAAGGCTTTCTACACGTTTAGTTACCGTTTAATCCTTCTGCTTATGCCTGGCAGGCAACAACCGAACACAAGCCCCAGCTTCTAAAATTTCGCCACTCGGCCGAAGCACTCCTCGCGACTATCTCTAAATGAATGATACCCCATATGAGCGATGATTAAAGAGCGGAACCACCGTTCGGGATACTCGTCGTCAGCCCGCCTTGGAGCCGTCGATTAAGCTAATTTTCCTCGAAAATTAAGCAGCGAGTGCGTAGCTGTTATTGCCAGTTAATTTTTGAGCGTTGATATTTACGAGCCACCACACAATGCTCGACGTGCTTACAATCAGACTCTACCTGCTGTCAAAACCAGGCACCCCCAAACTTTTGTTCGTTGGGCGAACTACTGTAATAACAGCGCAAAGATAGTGCATTTTCGTGGAATTATTGCGTTTAATCGACAAAAACACTATCTTTGTTCTAAACTTTTACTTCAAAGATGGAACAGAATAGTGTAATTTCACTTCGTGGAGTGTCGATATATCATGCTACGCCTGGCATTGGTCCGAAGGCCCAGGAGCGCGCCGTAAAGGAGGGTGAGCTGGTGTTGGCTGACGTGAATTTGGAGGTCGGTCGTGGTGAGTTGGTATATTTGATTGGTCGCGTCGGTAGCGGCAAATCGACTCTTTTGAAGACACTCTATGCCGAGGTGTCGCTTCTGACGGGCGAGGGTAGTATCGCAGGTTTTGATCTGCGCAAATTGCGCCGAAAGGATATCCCTCATCTGCGCCGTAAGATCGGTATTGTTTTTCAAGATTATCAATTGCTTAATGATCGCAATGTATTCCAGAACCTATATTTCGTAATGAAAGCTACGGGATGGAAGAATGAGACCGATATGCGTCGTCGTGCCGACGAGGTGATGAAATTGGTCGGCTTGGAGAATAAACTTCATAAAATGCCCTTTGAATTGTCGGGTGGCGAGCAGCAGCGTTTGGTTATTGCTCGTGCTTTGCTCAACAATCCCGAGGTGGTGTTGGCCGACGAGCCTACGGGCAATCTCGATCCCGTTTCGGCCGAAGGAATTATGGAACTTTTCCAGAAAATTGTCGAGGGTGGGTGCTCGGTAGTTATGTCCACGCACAACACAAACATTTTGGAGGACTATCCTTCGCGTGCAATTCTCTTTTCAGGCGGACATATTAAAGAGGTACAGATATCGGCTGAAAAGTAACGCTAATCGGCTAAATACACATAAAAAAAGGAACCGATCACGAAAACGATCGATTCCTTTTTTTTATTGTATGCAGTCAGCCTTGTCCTACAAAGCCAATAGGATAAATATTTGCGCAGTCAATACTCGTAAGAACATCACAAACGGATATACGGTTGCGTAGCTTACAGCGGGCATATCGTTACCTGCTGTCGAGTTCGAGTAGGCCAGAGCCGCAGGATTTGTCATACTGCCTGCAACCACGCCCATAAGCGTAAAGTAGTCAATTTTATAGAACTTGCGCGCAATTGATCCGACAAGCAGCAGAGGTAACATAGTAATAATGATACCATAGAGCACCCAAATATAACCTCCCTGATTTATCACCGTATCAATAAAGCCCTCTCCTGCGCTAATGCCGACCGCTGCAAGGAAGAGCGAAATGCCCACTTCGCGCAACATCAGATTGGCACTCATAGTCGTATATGTAACAAGATGATAGTGTGCGCCAAAACGGCTGATCAGAATTGCAATAATCAGAGGGCCACCTGCCAGACCGAGCTTTACAGCCTGCGGCATGCCGGGAATTGCAATAGGAATTGAACCCACTAAAACGCCCAAGAAAATACCTAGGAAAATTGAAATCAGATTAGGCTCACGCAGACGACGCATTGAGTTACCCAATGCCTTTGCGACAGCTTCAATAGCCATCTCCGAACCAACAACCGTCAAACGGTCGCCAATCTGCAATTCGAGATTATGTACGGGAATCAGATCCACGCCCGAACGATTGACTCGCGTTACATTGACTGCATAATTACTACGCAGGCGCAACTCGCCGATGGTCTTGCCGTTAATGTGGGGCTGTGTAATGATAATTCGGCGCGAAATAAATTGCTGATCAAGATTGATCCAGTCCGAATGTTGCATATCGATCTGATGTCCGAGCATCATCTCAATAGCTTCGACATCTTCGCTGGCGCAGATAATCAACATCTTGTCGCCTTCGTGTAGAGTTGTCGTGGCATTTGCAATCTCGATATGACCATCAGCGCGACAAACGCGTGAAACGACAAATGAGCGATTAATCAAACCGCGAGTCTCGAGTACTGTACGACCAAAGAGATTGGTGTTGGTAAGTTCAATCGAGATTTTAGCGGCATATTTCGAATCGTTTGCGCTATCCAAAGCCTCCTTCTCCTTGTCGAGTTTAATGCGGAAGAAGACACGCAACAAAGCGATAGAGACGATAATACCTACAACACCCAAAGGATATGCTACGGCGTAGCCCATTGCAATTGAGGGATCATTTGTTCCCACTGCATCAGTATATGCCTGCTGTGCTGCACCAAGACCGGGTGTGTTGGTAACTGCGCCCGAAAGCACGCCGACCATGGTCGGAATAGGAGTTCCGGTTATAAGGTGAATTACATAGGCTGTTACTACACCTAATAATACCATTGCTGTTGCGATACCGACCAGGCGCATACCTCCCTGCTTAAATGCCGAGAAGAAACTCGGACCGACCTGCATGCCGACCGAATATACAAACAAGATCAGACCGAACTCCTTGATAAAGCTTACGATAATAGGGTCGATCTGCATGCCGAAACTACCCAGCGCAATACCGACAAAGAGAATCCAAGTGATACCAAATGAGATACCGGCAATTTTAATTTTGCCCAATGCGATACCCACCGCGATTGCTATCGCCAAGATGAATACTGTATGTGCGATGCTATTGCCAAAAAATAGCGATGTAAACCAATCCATATCTTTGATATAATTTATAACCTAACTAAAACCGCTGCAAAGATAGGCTTTTTTTAATATTTTTTAATAATAAAAAGAGGATAAAAATCGTCTTTCGGATAGATTGCAGGGGCTATTTCGCTCTTTTTTCGTTGCATTTCGACGATTGATGCTTCATTCGAGTCTTTTGTGCAGATGGGCACTTGTCTGCCATAGCGCAACCACAACATCCATCAGCAACCTTGCCGTTGCGGATAAGACGCACCAATTTCGCTCCGAAATATGTAACGAGCAAAACTCCGACGACGGCTACTGCCCAATCCTGCCAAGTCATTAGAATAGTCCTCCGATAAGATAGGTGATAAAGGCTGCAACCCACGCGACAGCCGTATTATAGAAGACCGTTGCTGCAGCCCAATACCAACGACCTGTCTCCTTTGCAATAGCGATAAGAGTTGCGATGCAAGGGAAGTATAGTAGAATAAATACCATAAATGCTACAGCTGTGCGCGTGTCAAAATCGCCCGATGCAACCAATTTTGCGCCGAGTGATGCATCTTCCGACAGCTCGCCATTTTCATCAGTAGGAATGGGCTCGGCTGCATATAGGACTCCCAATGTGCTAACGACAATCTCCTTTGCCGTAGCTCCCGACAGAATAGCCACACAGCCTTTCCAATTCAAGCCGATAGGTTTCATTATTGGTTCGCACACCTTGCCGATTCGTCCCAAATAGGAGTTTGAATAGTCGGGCGTTGTCTGCTCGGTTTGAGTGGCAACGCTTTCACTTGCAACCTGCGGGCGCGGGTAGTAACTTAAAAACCAAATAATCAGCGAACCTACCAGAATAACGCCACCCATCTTACGGAGATATTGCGCACCCTTCTCCCACATGTGGCGCAGTGTTGCCTGCAATGTCGGGATGCGATAAGGAGGCAACTCCATTACGAACGGTGTTTCATCAACGGGATAGAGAAAGCGTCGCATAAGTTTGGCCGTTATGATTGCCACAATAATACCGAGGATATAGAGTGAAATCAGAACCAGACTCGCATACGACGGGAAGAATGTTCCGATAAGCAATATATAGATCGGCAGTCGCGCACTACACGACATAAAGGGAGAAATAAGTATTGTAATGATGCGACTTGAACGGCTCTCAATTGTGCGGCATGCCATAATTGCAGGCACGTTGCAACCGAAGCTCATCAACAACGGAATAAACGACTTGCCGTGCAGTCCGATGCGGTGCATCAATTTATCCATAATAAATGCGGCGCGAGCCATATATCCCGAATCCTCCATCAGCGAGATAAAGAGGTATAAAATTAGGATATTTGGAAGAAATACAATCACACTGCCAACGCCGCCGATTACGCCATTTACGATCAAATCCTTAAATGCGCCATCACTCATCAACGATCCAATCGTATTTGACAACCACTCGACCCCGGATTCAATCCAATCCTGCGGATATGCGCCCAGAGTAAATGTAGCGGCGAACATCAACCACATCAGCAAGAAGAAGATCGGGAAACCCAATACTCGGTGTGTTACAATTGTGTCGATGATCGTTGTCGTCGCGATCGGATTCTCCTCGCCCTTTTGGTATGTTTCGCGCAAAGCACCTGCAATAAAACCATACTTCTCGCTCGTTACTGCCATCTCAACATCCTCGCCAAGCTGTTTCTCGATGCGCTCGACCTCGCGATCGCGCACCTCAATCCATTCGGCGAAACCCTCAATCGGCTGCAACATCTGCTCGGCCTCTTTGTCGCGTTCCAGAAGTTTAATAGCCCAATATCGCGGTGGAAAGTGTTTAGGTAGTTGATCACGTACGGGACGCATCACGCTCTGCAATGCAGCAATGCCACTCTCGATAATAGCACCGTGATTAATGTGGATATGACGCACACGACTATCGCGGTTCTCATATACATTAATAACCGTATCCAGCAGACGCTCCAATCCTCGATTCTCTCGCGCTACAACCGGTACCATCGGCACACCGAGCATACCGCCCAACTGCTCATAGTCGAGCTGATCGCCACGATGCTCCAACTCGTCGTACATGTTGAGTGCGACAACCATATTGGGGTTGATGTCAATCAGTTCGGTCGTAAGATACAGATTTCGTTCGAGGTTCGATGCGACAACGGCGTTGATTACAACGTCGGGTGTATTCTCAACCAAGTGGCGACGGACATATATCTCTTCGGGTGAATATGCCGATAGAGCATAGGTGCCTGGAAGGTCCGTGATATTGAAGCGATAACCCTTGTATCGGAATGTGCCCGATTTGGCATCGACCGTTACGCCACTATAATTTCCAACGTGCTCATGGCCACCAGACAAAGCATTAAACAGTGAAGTCTTGCCACTATTGGGGTTGCCGACCAGAGCGACATTAATCACGCGACGGTGAGTCGATATAACCTCCTCGAAAAGTTCCTCTTCGGTCAAGACATTGCGATCTTCCAACTTTTCGATCATATCCTTTGCCTCGGCCTCGGTGATCACTTCAACCATTTCGGCCTCACTGCGGCGCAACGAGACCTCATAATCCATAATCTTATACTTGATCGGATCGCGCAAAGGGGCATTAAGAAGGACTTCTACTCGCTTACCACGAACAAAGCCCATCTCCATAACACGGCGACGGAAACCGCCGTAGCCCAAAACTTTGAGCACGATGGCTGTCTGGCCGGTAGGTATATCGGAGAGTCGCATATTATCTTTTAACCCATTTTTTCGGGTACAAAGATAATATTTTAATGTGCTTTTACATCACTATTCACAACTATTTTTCGAGGTTGTACGTGCCCGCATTGCGTTATTTGCCATAAAATCTTACCAACCTCCGCCCAACGCCTTGAATAACGACACGTATGCGATATATTGCTGTGCCCGCACTTCGGCGTATGCCATCTGTGAATCGTAGAGTGTTCTCTCGGCATCAAGCAGGTCGGTATAGCTATTCATACCTCCGCGATAAAGTGCCGCAGACATCTCCAAAATACGTTGATCAGAGGCAACCATCGAGGCGGATCTATCGGCCTCGCGCCCATAGGTTGATATCTGCGACAATGCATCGCTGACATCTGCAAAAGCTTGCAAGATCGATTGCTCATATTGCTTTATGGCTTGATAGTAACCCTCACGTGCCGACAATTCATCTCGTTTCAACTTTCCAAAAGCGTATATCGGCTGGAGAAGTTTTACGGCGGCACTCCACGAAAAGGGATTATCAGCCGTCAGCCCTTTTATTGTTGAAGAGAGCACACCGCCTGAAGCGGTTAATGCTAATGAAGGGAAGCGGGCCGCACGTTTCAAATTGACCTCGGCGGCCGCCTTCTCGACAGCATAGTAGCTCTCCAAAACATCGGGACGGCGCTCGAGCAGAGAGGAGGGTAGCCCGATCGGAATTGTCGGAGGTAATTTATCTGCTTTGAGCGACAATGAAGATTCAACAATCGAATCAACGGCATATCGTCCTAAAAGCGTATTCAACGCCGATGCAGTCTGTACAATGGCACGTTCGTAGTTCGGAATATCGACTGCGGCCGATGCTTCCAAACTATATGCTTGTTGTTTTTCGACAGCCGAGACGAACCCATATCGCAACATAGAGTCCATCAATGCAGCCGATTTTTGTCGAGAAAGATATGTCCTGCGAGCCGTTTCAAGACAACTGCGATATTGTAACAACGTGAAATAAGATGTTGCTACTTCGGCCGTAAGCGAAAGCATAATGCCTCGGAAAGCCCATTTAGTTGAGTTCAAATCGGCATAAGCCGCTGCCTTTGAGTTGCGCAGAGAGCCAAATAGAGGGATCTCCCAACTGACTGCGGGATTGATCGTATATTGTTGCTCGATCTTGGTCTCGCGGGTATAGTTGCCCTCGGCCGACATCTCGAACATAAACGATGGAAGGTATTGCGAACGGACATTTCCTAACTCTATGCGTGCCTGCTCAATTCGTGAGGCTGCAACAAGCAGGTCGCGATTGCCTGCTATGGCACGCATAATAAGGTTGTTGAGTGTTGAATCTCCAAACTCCTCCCACCATGCGAAATCAACACCGAGAGAATCGGTCGGCAGGCCATCCGTAAAACTATATTCCGCCGGAATTGAGATGCGTGGCGGAGTGAGTCTGGCATTGCATCCGTAAAAGAGGAGAATGATCGTAAGTGTCAATATAATTCTTAAAGTTCTCATAACGCTTCATTTTGTTTTTTCTCACGACGACGTTCCAAATGCCCCCAACGACCTATAAGATAGTAAAGAGCGGGGTAGAGAAATATACCGAAAAGTGTTGCTATTAACATGCCTCCGACCAATGCTACGCCCATTGTGTTGCGTGCAATGGCATAGGCTCCGTGGGCAAATATCAGTGGCGAAACGCCAAAAATAAAGGCGAATGCAGTCATCAATATAGGTCGCACACGTAATTTAGCTGCGCCAATAGCTGAATCGATAAGTGGCATCTTCTGTTCGAAGAATAGTCGGTCGGCATACTCGACAATAAGGATTGAGTTCTTTGCGGCCAATCCGATTAACAACACAATCGAAATCTGCATAAAGATATCGTTGATAAATTTAGCTTCAAAAAGATG
>JAFPAT010000032.1 GCA_017425655.1 Rikenellaceae bacterium
GGGTTTGACAAAGAAGAATTTGAAGCGTGGCCAGTGGCGTTTCCTTACGCCGCAGGAGGTTGCGATGCTCAAATCGGGACTTTACGAGTAACCTATCGGTAGCAAACAGAGTATAACAATCGAGGGTCGCCCACCAAAAGGGCGACCCTCAAACTTTGTATGCGCGAGCCGATTTAGAACGCGAACCCTACGCCGATACTGAAAGCGTGGGCGCTGGCTTTAGCAATCTCAATACTTGCGCCGGCTGTGCCTACTGGACGCATAGCCTTTTGATGATTCTGCATAAAGTGGTATCCGGCAGTGAGGTCGATTTTGAAACGTGGTGCGATATGGAATCGATAACCGCCACCAATACCGCCCTGCATGCCTACGCGCAATTTGTCGGGACCGCTGAAATTGACACCTGCGTTTGCATAGGTGAACCAGCGACTGCGATTTACGTCGCTATTCCAAAAGTGTTTTGCCTCAAAAAGCAGAGGAACGCCATAGCCTGTCCAACCTGTTACGATACCCATAGTCCAACGCGGAGTAACGGCATAATCGAAATTAAGGGTGAGCATAGGAGTACCTCTAAGCTCGTCAACTTTTGTGCGGTCGATGTTTTCATTTTTATAAGTTTCCGACGCGAAAATTGCAAAATCAAAACCCACGCCAAACGAGAACGGACCTTTGGGCTTTTTGGTTTCTTCGACGTTAGTTTGTGCCGATGCGCTCGCCGCGAGCAGAAGCATTACGGCCAAAGTGATTAGTTTCTTCATAATGCTTAATTTTTTAAGATTGTTTGATATGTTTAATTATTAAACGCTTTGGGTACTTAAAATATTGCTCCGTATATAGAGATATTTTCCCCTTTTGCAAATATACAAAATTCCCCCCCCCTGCAAATTTTTCCGTCAAAAAATGCAGAAAATGAAATAAATCTATTTCACGAGGATATACCTATTATATTATAGCTGCTCGGTGCGGGGAATAATGCCCTTGATTCCGCCCGCCATTAGGTATTGAAGAACGCCACGGGCAACCATAAAGAGCAGAAAAGCCAACCAAAGAGCGTCGTTGCCCATCACTCCGCGTAGCGCAAAGAAGATTGCAAAATAGAGAGCCAACGCCCCAATCATCGAGTTGCGCAATATGCGTGTCATTGTCGCACCAATCATAATTCCGTCCATCAGGAACGGCGCAAAGCCAGCCAGTGGCGCGAGTATAATCCATACTCGGTAGCGCGCTGCCGTTGCCATAATTGTCGCTGTATCACCTGCGTCGCCATCAACAAACAAGCCCAACAGCCACTCCCAGCCAACTGTGTATGCCGCGACATAGGCAAGTGCAATAACTAAACTGATTCGGAACATGCGACCCGCCGCATCGCGCAGTGAGTCGGCATCGCGAGCCCCCACGAAACGACCCGTCAGAGCCTCGGCAGCGTATGCCACACCGTCGCTCATATATGAGAACAACGAGAATAGTTGCATCATTAAAGAATTGACCGCCAATATCGTAGGGTCGCCCATGCGTGCTGCGGCAGCCGTAAAGAATGTGTAGGCTACGCACAAACAGAACGAACGAATGAATATATCTCGATTGACCGCAAAGAAACGGCCCATGGCTTGTAATTTCATCGCGCGACGTAGGCAAGCAAGGCGCACAACATCGCGGTAACGCCATGCAATCGCCACAACAGCCATCGCCACACCGCTATATTGAGCTACAACCGTTCCCCACGCAACACCCTCTAAACCCATTTCAAGTCCGAAGGCAAACCAGATACTGCAAACGATATTGATGACATTCTGTACCAATGCGATTACCATCGGTGTCGAGGAGTTCTGCATGCCGATAAACCACCCATTGAGCGCAAAAAGCGAGATCGCCGCAGGTACTGCCCAGATACGGGCAAAAAAGTAGCGGCTGACCAACTCGTCGCCATTCATCAACCATATTGCGAACTCTCCGATCGGGCGTTGCAACGAGAGAAGTACGGTTGCCAATGCTATCGCCATAACTACGCCTCGCACCAACAGATCGGCGCACTCCTCTTTGAGTTTTGCGCCGAAGGCCTGTGCCGTCAATCCGCTTGTTCCCATACGCAGAAACGAACAGTTCCAATAGATAAAGTTGAAGATCGAAGTGCCGATAGCCAAAGCTCCGATCGTGGCAGTCGAATCGCCCAAACGCCCTGCAATAGCCATATCGGCCATACCGAGTAACGGTACGGTTACGTTCGACACGATATTCGGAATCGTCAGTCGCCATATTTCGCGGGTCATTGGCTTCATTGTGGTTGCGCCTGCGTTTTCTAATAGATAAATTAGGATGATTCGTCAGTCCGAATCAGGTAGCAAATATATTGCATTATGCGTTGAAAAACAAATATTTTGATTGCCGAAATGTACGTAATCAGCGGTTCCGGTGAATATTTTGATGGTAAAAAAGAAGGCGAAATTTATTGCAGGCCGATAAATAGACTTGATACCATAAATAATATATATATTATACGAAATAGACCTATGCCATAGGATTTCGACCGATTTTTTGTGCTTTTTAGAGCCCAAAATGGTCCCAAAATGTGCATAAAACGGTGAAAATGTGAAAAAAATAGCGCGCATTTTTTTTATTAAAAAATAATCACTACCTTTGCACGCCCATAATAATGGGTTTGGATCAATTAAACAAGTATTAATTTAAACGTAAAACAAGTGGATTCATTAAGCTACAAGACTATCTCGGCTAATGCAGCGACAGTAAACAAGGAGTGGGTGCTGATCGACGCTAACGGCGAGGTATTGGGACGTCTTGCATCGCAGATCGCGAAGATTCTGCGTGGCAAGAACAAGCCTAGCTTTACCCCCCACGTTGATTGCGGTGATAATGTTATCGTTATCAACGCCGACAAGGTTAAGCTTACAGGCAAGAAGATGACCGAAAAGGTCTATGTGCGCCACACGGGTTACCCCGGTGGTCAGCGTTTCGCCACTCCGGCTGAGTATTTGAAGAGAAAGCCTACCTTCGTAATCGAGAAGGCAGTTAAGGGTATGTTGCCCAAGAACCGTCTGGGTGAGGCTCTCTTGAAGAACTTGAAGGTTTATGCAGGTGAGGAGCATCCCCACGCAGCACAGAACCCCAAAACAATCAAATTAAACGAGATTAAGTAAAGATTATGGAAGTTGTAAACACCGTAGGACGCCGTAAGGCCGCTGTGGCTCGCGTTTACGTTAAACCCGGTCAGGGCAACATCACAATCAACAAGAAGTCGCTTGAGACTTACTTCCCGTTGGAGATTCTTCGTTTCGTTGTAAAGCAGCCGCTGTTGGTTACCAACACTGCTGAGAACTACGACATCATGATCAACCTCGACGGTGGTGGTATCAAGGGTCAGGCCGAGGCTGCTCGTCTGGGTATCGCTCGCGCACTGTGCCAGATCGACGCCGAGATGCGTCCCGTTTTGAAGAAGAACGGTTTCATGACGCGTGATCCTCGCGAAGTTGAGCGTAAGAAGCCCGGTCAGCCGAGTGCACGCGCGAAGTTCCAGTTCAGCAAGCGTTAATATTCGCGTCCGAATTGGCAGCACGATCGAGGTTCAAATTTTGCAGACTGCCGCATAGAGCGCATTACCGCAAAATTGCCTGATCGCGGAAAATCGGTGGGATTGCCCGAGGCACTACTCGCCGGTTGAAGAACAGAGAACAAAAACAGAAAAACAAACATTTGAAACAATGTCAAGAACAGATTTCAATACTTTATTGGATGCCGGAGTTCACTTCGGCCATCTCAAGAGAAAGTGGAACCCCAAAATGGCTCCCTATATCTTCATGGAGAAGAACGGCATCCACATCATCGATTTGCACAAGACTGCATTGAAGATCGATGAGGCTGCAGCAGCGTTGAAGCAGATCGCAAAGAGCGGTCGCCGCGTATTGTTCGTAGCTACCAAGAAACAAGCCAAAGAAGTAGTCGCAGAGAAGGTTCAGGCAATCGGTATGCCCTATGTTACCGAGCGCTGGCCGGGCGGCATGCTTACAAACTTCCCCACTATACGTAAGGCCGTTAAGAAGATGTCGACGATCGATCGTATGACTAACGACGGTACTTTTGATAACTTCTCGAAGCGTGAGAAGCTCCAGATTTCGCGTCAGCGTGCAAAGTTGGAGAAGAACCTCGGTTCGATCGCTGACCTGACTCGTCTGCCCGCAGCTCTGTTCGTTGTTGACGTACAGAAGGAGGCAAACGCAGTTAAGGAGGCAAAGCGTCTGAACATTCCCGTATTTGCAATGGTTGATACTTGTTGTGATCCAACCGACATCGATTACGTTATCCCTGCAAATGACGACGCTATGAAGTCGATCGCCGTAGTTCTTGATGCAATGTGCGCAGCAATCGCTGAGGGTGCTGAGGAGCGCAAACTCGAGAAGGAGAAGGAGGCTGCTGAGGCCGAGGCTAAGAACGAAGGCAAGAAGGAGGCAAAGCCCCGCGTAAAGAAGGCCGTTAAGGAGAACGTGGAGGCAGAGGTTGCCGAGGTAGTAGCTGCAACTGAGCAGGCTGCCGAGTAATTAACAAAGAGTTTTTAACCGCAAAAAGATTTTACCACTATGGAAATCAAAGCAGCAGATGTAATGACGCTCCGTAAAATGACCGGTGCCGGTATGATGGACTGCAAGAAGGCACTCATCGAGGCAGAGGGCGATTTTGAGCGTGCAAAGGATATTATCCGCGAGAAGGGTAAGCTGGTAGTTAGCAAGCGTGCTGACCGTACCGCTACCGAGGGCGTTGTAGTATCGAAGATCGTTGGCGAGAAGGCATATCTTTTGTGCTTGGCTTGCGAGACTGACTTCGTAGCAGCTAACAGCGAGTTCAGCGCGTCGGCAGAGGCTATTCTCGAGCTGGCAGTTAAGAACGATGTTGCTGATCAGCAGGCTCTGATGGCAGTTACTAACGAGGAGGGTCGCACTGTAGAGGAGATCGTAACCGAGAAGTCGGGTCAGACCGGTGAGAAGGTTGAGTTGGCATACTATGGCCGCATCGAGGCTCCCTATTGCAACGCTTACGTTCACTTCAACAAGAAGCTTGGTACTATCCTTGGTTTCAACAAGGAGGTTCCCGCAGAGGTTGCTCACACTGTAGCAATGCAGGCAACTGCAATGGCTCCCATCTCGATTGACGAGAACGACTGCCCCGCAGAGGTTATCGAGAAGGAGAAGGCTATCGCTATGGAGCAGATGAAGCAGGATCCCAAGAACGCAAACAAGCCTGATGCAATCTTGGAGAAGATCGCAGAGGGTAAGATGCGTAAGTTCTTCGAGGAGAACACTCTTCTGAATCAGTTGCTCGTTGGCGAGAAGAAGACTATCGCTGACTACATCAAGGAGGCTGATAAGGAGGCTACCGTAATTGCTTACAAGCGTTTCGCACTGGGTAACTAATCATTACTCGACGAAATATCAATGCGACCGTCGCTCAAAAGAGTGGCGGTCGTTTTTTATGAATATATGTGTTGCGAATAAGAGTATTCGGAAAAATTTGTATATTTGCAAAATAGACGCTCGTAGTTGAGGGCCTATTGGAACGAAAAACTGAACGATAGAGATGAAACTTTTGCGATATATAGCGATTGTCGTATTGGGGGTGATTGCGATGGCTTGCGAGCCGAAGCCCTACATTCCCCAACCACCACAGGGTACTGCTGACCATACGTTAGTTATGTATCTTGCGGGCAATAACTCGTTGCAGAGTTATTTGGAGGATAATGTTGAAGATGTTATCGCGTCTGTTGATGCCTCTACACCGAGCGACAATGGCCGTATTGTAGTCTTTTTCCGACCGCGCCCTACGTCGGGCGATCCGATGTTGTTACAGATCTATTATGACAAAAAGATCGGAACACAATGCGATACCCTTCGCACCTATCCGAGTACAATTTCGTCGAGTGATCCCGAGACGTTGCGTACGGTTATGGCTGATGTCGAGCGAGTTGCGCCTGCCAAAGAGTACTCTTTGGTCTTTGGCTCACACGCCACAGGTTGGTTTACAAAGGAGTGTATGTCGCGTGGGTCGCTGTCAAGACCTTTGTCGATTGGGATTGGCGAGTCGGGCGATGATGGCAGTTTCTGGCAGAAGAGTGGCGATGAGATTACCCGTACATTTGGTTTGGATGGTAAGGTAGATTACAATGGTAAAAAGATTGATGATCCGGGTATGGAAATTGCCGAAATGGCGACGATTTTGTCGGGATATAATGTGCGCTCGTTGATCTTCGATGCTTGCTTTATGGCTTCGGTAGAGGCGGTCTATGATTTGCGACA
>JAFPAT010000033.1 GCA_017425655.1 Rikenellaceae bacterium
ATAATCAGCATATACGATATGTCCCGAGAGGTAAGCCAATACACCCAGCACAACCGCAATCGGAGCCGAAACACCCGTAACCAGACCATCCAAACCATCGGTCAGATTTGCGCCGTTCGACACCGCAGTAATCACAAAAATCGCCACCAGAACATAGACCAACCAGCCGAGCGTCTCGTTGCCTCCGGTAAGCCATTTGTAGTCGAATTCGTTATCCTTGATAAACGGAATGGTCGTCTGTGTCGTCTTAATATCCTCAACCACAGTCGTTTCTGCAATTGCACCCGTCTCCGCTGCAAAGTAGTTCTGCTCGACTACCTCGCTACGCACCTCCGAAGGGAGATTCGCGTTATCGCGCACAACGATATCGGCATTGAGCCACATTGTCGTTCCGACAATCACGCCCAAACCAACCTGACCGACAATCTTAAAGCGGCCTTTCAGACCCTCCTTATTGTGTCGAAAGACCTTGATATAGTCATCGGCACCACCAATCAGGCCGAGCCAGATGGTCGAGACAAGCATCAACTGAATGTAGATGTTCGTGAGATCGCAGAACAGCAGCATCGGCACCAAGATAGCCAGCAGGATGATGATTCCGCCCATTGTCGGCGTGCCCTTCTTCTGCATCTGGCCTTCAAGACCGAGATTTCGGATCTCCTCGCCAATCTGCAAGCGGGCAAGGCGGTCGATAATCTTGCGACCAAAAACAATGGCAATGAGCAGTGCAGTAATGATCGCCATTGCCGCGCGGAACGACAGATATTGGAACATTCCCGCACCGGGAAGGGAGAACGCATCTCCCAGATATTCAAAGAGTGAGTATAACATTGGGTTGTTTAGTTTTTGTTTCCGTTAAATGTGTTTAGTTTGATCTTTTGCGCAGTGCATCGAAAAATTCGCGCACCTGCTCGCGGTCGTCGAAGTGGTGTTTCACACCCTCGATCTCCTGATATGTTTCGTGGCCCTTGCCCGCAATGAGGATCACATCACCCACCTCGGCCATCATAACCGCCGTGCGGATCGCCTCACGACGATCGGCTATGCGCAGGTAACGGTCCGTCGGCTCCAACCCCGCAACCATATCGTCGAGGATCGCATCGGGTCGCTCACCGCGCGGATTATCCGAGGTGAGGATCGCCGTATCGCCACCACGAACGGCAATCTGTGCCATTTCGGGTCGTTTGGTCTTGTCGCGATTGCCGCCACAGCCCACAACGATAAAGAGCTTCGACGCTCCGCCGCGAATATCGTTGATCGTGTCGATCACATTTTGCAGTGCATCGGGCGTATGGGCATAATCGACAATTGCCGTTACGCCATCCTCCGAGCGCAGAGCCTCGAAGCGGCCATTGACCGAGGACAACATCGACAGCACACGCAGCACCTCCTCCTTATCGGCACCGAGCAGCACGGCTGCGCCATAGACCGTCAGCAGGTTATAGGCATTGAAACGGCCGAGGAAACGCACCCACAACTCGCGACCGTCGATACGCAACAACATTCCGTCGAGATGCATCTCGATCACCTTGCCGACGAAATCGGCCATCGAGCGCAACGACAGGCGCGATATCTTCGCACGGGTGTTCTGCACCATCACCTCGCCATTGCGGTCGTCGATATTGACCAGCGCAAAGGCCTCGCGCGGTAGCTCATCAAAGAAGAGTTTCTTTGCACGGATGTACTCGGCAAAGGTCTTATGGTAGTCCAAGTGGTCGTGCGTGATGTTCGAGAACAGAGCTCCCGCGAAGTGCAGACCGCCAATACGACGCTGCACAATGCTGTGCGACGACACCTCCATAAAGCAGTAGTCGCAACCCGCCTCGACCATCTCCGCAAGCAGAGCGTTGAGTGTAATTGGATCGGGTGTGGTGTGCGTGGTGGGCACAACGCGACCGTCGATTCGATTCTCGACCGTCGAGAGCAGACCCACGCGATAGCCCAACGCGCGAAACATCTCATAGAGCAAGGTTACGGTCGTCGTTTTACCGTTTGTGCCGGTGATACCGACCAACTTCAACTGCTCCGAGGGGCGATCGTAGAAGTTCGACGCCATCTGTCCGACAACGGCCGAAGTATCCTCAACGACCACGTAGCAGACCGCATCGCACAATTCCGAGGGCAACTGCTGGCAGACAATTGCCACCGCACCCGCTTCGAGAGCCTTTTCGATGTAGGCGTGGCCATCGGTCGCCGTACCGACAACGGCAAAGAACATCGTGCCCGCCTCGACCTTGCGCGAGTCGAGAGCCAGCGCACTGACCTCCACCTCGGTCGAGCCAACCACACGGCAGTCGATGCCAGCGATTATATCTTTTACTCGTTTCATTATCTCAATTATGATTCTATTTTTCGTTTTGTTTATCTCGTTCTCTTACTTCAAAACTATCTGCACATAGTCGCCACGACGAATCGTTGCCCCGGCCGCTACGCTCTGGCTCGCTACGCGACCGTGTCCCGTAACACCGACCTTCAATCCGCGACTCTCCAACAAGAACAGCGCATCCTTCAAGCCCATACCGACTACACGCGGCATACGGCCCTGCTCAACGGTCAGCTCCTTAATCTCGGCGCGACCCGTCGAGTCGTCAATCTGCGCCTGCGACCAACCGCGACGCTTATCGGTCGAGAAGGCCATATCGAGCGTCGAAGCAACCTTGCGCATCTGCTCGGTGCTACCGCCCTTGATCTGTGTCGGACGTTCGATAGCGGGGTTATCGGTGATCTTATTGCGCCACTCGCTCTCCATCGTGTAGAGGCTGTAAATGATGTCGCGCACAACGGGACCCGAAACACCCGCACCATAGTACTGACCGCGCGAAGGGGTATTCTTCACGGCCACCATCACCGTATATTTCGGAGCATCGGTGGGGAAATAGGCCACCATACTGCCCAGATATTGCTTTGTCATCAGGTCGTAGGCCGTACCCGTCTTTGCCGCCACGCGGAACAGAGCCGTGTCGCGCACAAAATATTGACGTGCCGTACCCGTCAGTGCAACCTCTTCGAGACACTCCTGCACCTTATCGAGCGAGGCGGTCGAGCAGATACGCTCATTGAGCACTCGCGGCTCGTACGACTCCACGATACGACCATTGTGGCGCAACTCGCGGATCAACATCGGCGCAACCATTCGGCCATTATTGGCAACAGCGTTATAGAGCGTAGCCGTTTGGATCGGTGTGAGTTCGTTCTCATATCCATAAGCGATCTGGCAGAGGCGGTTGTTATGGAACCACGTCTGACGCAGAGCGCGACTCGCAGCATCTTTGGCATCCTTTTCGGGATAGTCGTTGAACAACGGAGCCTGCTCGCCGAAGAGTTCAAGACCCATCGGGCGGTCGAGATGCAACTTGCGCAGGAAATCGACATATCGCTTCGGATCGTCCTTGTATGATTGGTAGATCGCATTGGCAAAGAAGATATTCGACGAGTGCGCCACGCAATACTTCATCGACATCGTATCGCTGAAAGCGTGGTCGTCGCGGATACCCTGCGCTTTGGTATTTCCGATCGGGATGCGCTCATCCTTCTTGGCGGTCGTCTCTTGACCCTCGTGAATGGGGATTGCCGAGTTGATATCAATGCCCTTATCCTCAACCAGAGCCAGCAACGAGGCCAACTTGAAGGTCGAGCCGGGGCACATACGCTTAAAGGCGTTGCTCTCGATCTCGCCATAGACACCGCTCGACACCTCCGAGAGATTCGACATTGCGAGGATCTCGCCCGTCTCGACACTCATCACGATTGCCGTGCCCCAGATGGCGTTGTTGGCCACCATATTTTTGCGCAGAGCCACATCGGCAATCTCCTGAATACGTCGATCGAGCGTGGTTACGATATCGGCACCATCGATCTTCGGGCGATTGGGGATCGTATCGTTCTTTGCCACATTGGCCGTATAGCCGTGCGCCACACGCTGGCGAATCTGCACACCATCCTCACCGCGCAAGATCGAATCAAAGACGTGCTCGATGCCGAAGGGCGTTTTGATGCGGTCGCTCACACGCTTGCCGACCGTTCGCTTGGCGATATCACCCAACGGATAGACGCGCATATTGGTATCGATGCGTTCGTAGCACATACCGACATCCCAATTCAAAAGCGTATATTCTTTCAATTCGCACCACTCGGAATAATCGACCGGGCGCGGTAGCAACATCACCGTACGCAAACCCTTACCGCGACGATAATCATAGTAGCGATTAAGCACCTTCTTGAAGTGGGCCTTGCCATATCCCTCGTCGGCGAAATAGCGACCCAGACGACCGGCCAACGAATCCGAGAGGTAGCTGTATTGCTCGGTCGAGTCGAGAGCCTCCGATCCAAAGTCGAACTTTACCTGATAGAGCGTGAGGGCTGTGGCCAACGGCTCGCCATCGCGCATCATAATCTCACCGCGAACAGCTTTCAGCGACTTGGTCGTGATGATGCGCTGCGAAAGGCGCTCGGAATACATCGCAAAGGTCGGACTGAAATATTGGATATAGACCAATCTCACGATGACAGCAAGGGCTATCATCACGGCACAGAAATAGACGATATTTGTTCGGAAGCGGATCTCCTGCTTGATGCTTCGCTGTTGTGAGTCCTTATTCGTTGCCATAAATTAGTCGTTATCAATTATATAGGTTTGGGTCGGCATCTCTTCGAGATTCAAACCGCGAGCCTTCGACTGCTCAATAATCGCACTACGCGAGGTAGCACGGTAGAGTTTCTCGGACTGGCGTACCGACTGCTCCTGCAATACTTTAAGCTCGTTTTGCAGACGTGTGCGGTTGATATCGAGTCGCAACGCCGAGAAGAGAACCAGCATACTCAACAGAAAAGTTAGACCCAACACCATCAGATAGGGATAGAGCGCGCGCACCTCATCTTTGGTCAGGATCTCGCCCGAATAGAGTTGTCGAAAGATATTCTTCTGACGACGCTCCGCACGACGGCGGCGCTTCTCCTCCAACGCGGCACGCTCCTCCTCGCTCAATTCGGGTTCGGGGAGCAGTTCGTCGATATCGACATCCTCGTTCTCGAGTTCGTT
Source organism: Rikenellaceae bacterium (assembly GCA_017425655.1). GTDB lineage: Bacteria > Bacteroidota > Bacteroidia > Bacteroidales > Rikenellaceae > Alistipes. The sequence goes on from JAFPAT010000033.1 coordinate 5,039, forward strand.
GTCGTCATCCTTAACACGAATCACATCGCGGTCAATGCGCGTACGGCGCACATAGGCGGGCTCATCCTCCTCCTCGTCGAGCGAATAGTTGCGACGCATAACGGGAGTGTCGAGCGACGGATCCTCCTCGTCATCGTAGGCACGCTGCACCAACTCATCAAGATCGCGACCCGAACGAGCCGACACCTCTATCTGTTCATCTTCGTATCTCATTCTGCAAATGTTCAGTTAAAAATTGTTCCCGCCCGTTACAGTTTCTCGGCGGCACGCAGACGTGCGCTGCGCGAACGAGGATTACGCTCAATCTCTTCGGGCGAAGGAGCAACAGCCTTGCGCGTAACGAGCTGCCAGGGGGTTGTCGAACGACCAAAGAAATCCTTCTCGGCCTGACCGCTGAATGTTCCGTTGCGCATAAAGTTCTTCACCAATCGATCTTCGAGCGAGTGATACGAGATCACCGACAGGCGACCTCCCGGGCGCAACATCTTCAAACTCTGCTCCAAAGCCATCTTCAACGCCTCCATCTCACCATTGACCTCAATTCGCAGAGCCTGAAATAGTTTGGTGAGGAATTTACTCTCATCCTTACGAGGTGTGCAGGGTGCTACGGCCTCGACCAGCTGCGCCGTTGTGAGAATCGGAGCCGCCGCGCGCGCGCGAACAATGCAGTTTGCCGCCTTGTAAGGGGTATCAATCTCGCCCCACTCGCCAAAGATGCGGGTGAGCGTCTCGGCATCGGCCTCATTGACGATGTCGGCAGCCGAGCGACCATTGCGATAGTTCATACGCATATCGAGCGGAGCCTCACCTCGGAACGAAAATCCGCGCTCGGTGCAGTCGAAGTGGTGCGACGACACGCCCAGATCGGCCAAAATTCCATCGACCTGATCCACGCCGCGATAGCGCAACGCACCGCGCAGAAAGCGGAAGTTGCTCTCGACGAAGTGGAAACGGGGATCGTCGGGGCAGTTGGCCTTTGCGTCGGGATCTTGGTCAAAGCTGTAAAGGCGACCTCGCTCCGAGAGTTTCGAGAGGATATATCGCGAATGACCTCCACCGCCAAAGGTGAGATCGACATAGGTGCCATCGGGATCGATCGCAAGCAAATCGACCGATTCAGAGAGCAATACGGGGGTATGATATGTAGTTGTTGCGTTCATTTTTGCATATTTGGGCGTAAAGTTACTCAAAAAAAGAGGATTTTCGCGCATAATTTCTATCTTTGTATCCATAAAAATTCTTTTTTATGGATAGAATCGACGTTGAAAAGATTTTGGAGAGCAAAGCTCCTCGCATCAAACGATACATTCCGCGCGCCGTAATCAATTGGTTACGTGGCCTTATTCACGAGGACTTCCTCAATAACGCCATCGAAAACTTCGGCGACAAACCACCTCTCGAATTCATTCGCGGAGCATTCGACCTGCTCAATATCCAGCGTTCGGTCGAGGGCTTCGAGAACATTGACCCCAACGGTCGCTACATCTTCGCTTCGAACCACCCCTTCGGCGGTATGGACGGAATGATGGTCGCCGAGGCCATCGGCTCGCGTCTGGGCGATGTGCGCGTAGTGATCAACGACCTACTGATGTATATGGAGCCGCTACGACCGATCTGGTTGCCCGTCAATAAGCACGGTCGCCAAAATTCGGCATATGCCCGCCGTATGCACGAGGCCTTTGAAGGTCCGCTGCCGATCCTGACATTTCCGGCGGGTTTGTGCTCACGCCGAAACAAGGGAGTGGTGGCCGATCTGGAGTGGCGCAAGAACTTCATCAAGCAGGCTCATTCGACTGACCGTCAGGTTGTTCCTGTCTTTGTCGAGGGACAACTCTCAAATCGCTTTTACAACATCGCCAACCTCCGCAAAAAGCTCGGCATAAAGTTCAATATCGAGATGATTCTGTTGGTGGATGAGATGGTGCGCCAGAGCGGTCAAACATTCACTTTGCGCTTCGGCAAACCGATCTCGCGCGAGGAGCTTTTGGCCATCGGATCATACGACGAACAGGTGGTATTTGTACGTAAAAAAGCCTACGAAATGCAAAAATAGGTCAAAAGGTTGCGGATATTCTACTAAAATGGTTATCTTTGCTCTCAAACCCCCAAAACCTATGAGTGAAATGATGCCCATAATCGAGGCCGTTTCGCGCGAAGAGATCGAACGCGAACTGACTCTCGATAAGAAGATTCGTAATACCAACAAGGCCGGCAACGAGATCTATGTCGTTACGGCTGCCGACTCGCCCGCCGTGATGCGCGAGATCGGTCGTCTGCGCGAAGTGTCGTTCCGCGAGGCCGGCGGAGGTACCGGCATGGAGGTCGATATCGACGAAGATGACTTGGCAGCAGACGGCTACCAGCAGTTGATCGTCTGGGACCCCGCCGCACGTGAGATCATAGGCGGCTACCGCTTTATCGTTTGCCGCTCGTCGCACCCCGCACACCTCTCGACCGAGCACTACTTCCGTTTCTCGGATAAGTTCCGCGAGGAGTTCCTGCCGCATACCATCGAGTTGGGCCGTTCGTTTGTTCAGCCCCGCTATCAATCGCGCGATAACAACAAGAGTATCTTTGCGTTAGACAACCTCTGGGATGGTCTTGGTGCGCTCACCGTACTCAATCCCGAGATTCGCTATTTCTTCGGCAAGGTTACGATGTACACCGATTTCAACGTCGAGGCTCGCAACATACTCATCTATTTTATGCATCGCTACTTCCCCGATCACGATCATTTGATGGAGGGTATCGACCCCGTCGAGATGGATATTGACTACGCGAAGTTCGATGCGATGTTTACGGGCGACAACTACAACGAGGATCACCGCACACTCTGTCAGCAGATGCGCGAGCGTGGCGAGAATATTCCGCCGTTGATCAACTCATATATGGGCATTTCGCCCACGATGCGTACCTTCCCGACGGTGCATAACAACGATTTCGGGGCGGTCGAGGAGACAGGTATCCTGATCACAATTGCCGACATCTACCCTGCAAAGGGCGAACGACATATGAAGTTCTAAACGAGGGGCGGACAGAGATTTTGACATTAAATTTCGCAAAATCGGGGCGTTAAAGAAAAAAATTGCCGAAAATTTTGCGGAAATGAAAATAGTCTTTATCTTTGTGCCCTCGAAAAGATAGTTCTTATTGGTATTGCCCAGGTGGTGAAATTGGTAGACACGCTACTTTGAGGGGGTAGTGAGCATTAGCTCGTGCAAGTTCGAGTCTTGTCCTGGGCACCAAAGCAAAACGCGCTAAACGAAAGTTTGGCGCGTTTTTTATTCTATATTGGTTATTCGTTGATTCTCCCTCAACACACCTTCGGCGTACCGAGCGAATAACTATTAACTCGCAACTCCTCGATATACTCCTCGATCTCCGCCACGTGCGGATCATCCTCGCCATCTATCTCGCGCAACATCGGCAACAGTCGCCCGAAACATTCAAGTGCATTGCCCATCTGCTCAGCATAGACGTAGGCCATTGCCAAATTCTCCAACACACGAGCCACCTTTCGACGATTGACATTCTCCTGTGCCTCAAATAGTTCGATCGCACGTTGGTAGTATTCGATCGCCCGCGTCAGCTCGCCCATATGGCGATATGTAATAGCAATTTGGTTGTACTCGTCAGCTATCTCAAAGCTCTCCGCACCCGAAAGTTGCTCGGCCGTTTCGATGGCCGATTGGTGGCACTCGATCGCCTCATCGAACATCTCGTCATCGCGGTAGATACACGCCAAACCCGTATAGGCACCAACGGTATCCATATTGACGACGTCGATCATATCGAGCGTCATCGAATAGTATTCGATCGCCTCATCTGGATCGCCCGCATCGCAATAACAGCGGGCAATGCGATTTTGGGTGCAGGCAGCAAATTGGCGAAAACCCGCCGAGATATTGACTTCGAGAGCCTTTTTGTAAAATTCGATTGCGATCTCAAACTGCTCCTGATCACGATAGAGGTGGCCCAGAAACGTATAGACGACACTGATGGACAGATCATCACGCGTCGCACGCGCCTGATAACCTTCGAGCGCACGCAACAGGTAGCGGTTGGCCATATCGTAATTACTTGCGTGATAGTAACTTATGCCCAAGTCCATATATTTGCCGACCTTATATTTATTGTTGCCGAGATTCGCCGTCTCCAACAGATCGACAGCCTTCTGGTAGTATCGGGCCGCGAGCACATAGTTCTCCGCCTCTTGAAACTCAAAGGCTCGATGACAATATTCAAAAGTTTTATCGACCAGCCGCTCCTGCTCCTCGTTCAGCTCGTCATCCGGATCCTCCGCGCGCCACCATTGCTCGACAAGGGCCTCGGCCTCCTCGCGAGTCATCTCGATAGCGTCAGGATGTGGCTCGTAGTGCTCGCTCATCACCGTTTAGCGTCGTTTGGGTTCAAATTCAAGACGCGAACCGCGCACCGAACGATCGACACGACCCTCCGTAAAAGCCTTGCGACCACCGACCAATGTCAGCTCGACCGACGACGAAAAACGCTCACCCTCGAAGGGCGACCAGCCACACTTATATAACACATTCTCGCGCGTAACAACTTGCGGCTTCGACGGATCAACAACCACAATATCAGCGTGATAGCCCTCGCGCAAAAATCCACGGCCAACAACGCCGTAGCGCACTGCGGGGGCGTGGCACATCTTCTCGACCACCTTCTCAACGGGCAGGATACCGCGCTGCGCCAGCTCCAACATCACGACCAGCGAGTGCTGCACCGAGGGACCTCCCGACGGGCACGACCAATAGGGTTGCGACTTCTCCTCGTCGCTATGCGGAGCGTGGTCCGTAGCCACCAGATCGACCTTACCATTCAGCAACCCCTCGCGCAGAGCGTCGCGGTCGGCTGCACTCTTGACCGCAGGATTCCACTTGATACGGTTGCCGCGACGGGCGTAATCCTCATCGGTAAACCAAAGGTGATGAACACAAACTTCGGCTGTTATATTCTTCTCGATCAATGGTTTAGCATCAATCAACGAGAGCTCGCGAGCAGTGCTCACGTGCAACAGATTGAGCTCTGCGCGATAACGATCGGCCAACTCCACGGCACGTGCCGACGAGAGGTAGCAGGCCTCGGCATCGCGGATCAGGGGGTGCATCGCGGGCGTTACGTTGTCGCCATAGCGAGCGCGAAACTCCTCGATATGAGCACGAATACGCTGCTCATCCTCGCAGTGCGTAGCTACCACAACGGGCGACGAATCGAAGACAGCCGAGAGCGTGCGCTCGTCATCGACCAGCATATTTCCCGTCGAGGAGCCCATAAACATCTTCACGCCACACACCGCGCGCGGATCGACACGACGCACCTGGTCGATATTGTCGTTCGTTGCGCCCAGATAGAACGAGTAGTTGGCCACCGAGCACTCGGCCGCGCGGTCGAACTTACGTTCCAGATCGCCGAGTGTAACGGTCGGCGGTTTCACGTTGGGCATATCCATAAACGAGGTAACGCCACCCGCCACCGCCGCAGCCGACTCCGAAGCGATGTCGCCCTTATAGGTCAAACCGGGCTCGCGGAAATGGACTTGGTCGTCAATTGCGCCCGCCATAACCCATTTACCCGTGGCATTGTAGCGTTCGCCCGAGAACTCGCCCTCGAATTCGCCCTCGCCGATCTGGTCGATCAGACCATTGCGAACGATGATATATCCCTGAAAATTACGGCCTTCGTTGATAATTTGGCCGCTGTGAATCAGAATTGGTGTCATAATCGATTAGTTTCTTTGCACAAATTTAGTAATTTTGTAGCGAAAAACATCGACTATGCCACAAACAATCACTATACAACTCTCGCCGCGCGAGGCCGCCGACCCCGAAATCTACACTTCGGTCGCTGCCCGACGTATGGGCATTCGTCGCTCGGATGTAGCTCTGGCGCGCGTTGTGAAGCGTTCGATTGACGCTCGACAGCGCAATGTGAAGGTCAATCTTTCGATCGAAATCTATGTCGATCGCGAACCGCAACCCGCCCCCGTACATTTCGACTACCCCGATGTGAGTAAGCGTACCGAGGTGGTTATTGTCGGTTCGGGCCCTGCGGGATTGTTCGCGGCACTGCGACTTATCGAGCTGGGTTACAAGCCGATAGTGCTGGAACGCGGTCGCGATGTGTCGGCTCGTAAGCGCGACATCGCCCAGATTAACCGCAACGGCGAGATCGATCCCGATTCAAACTACGCCTTTGGCGAGGGCGGCGCGGGAACATTCTCCGATGGCAAACTTTTCACGCGCTCGAAAAAGCGCGGCGACTACAATAAAGCTCTGCAAACGCTTGTCTTTCACGGTGCTGTGCCCGATATTCTCTTCGAGGCGCACCCCCATATCGGCACCGATCGTCTGCCGCGAATTATGACAAATGTTCGCCAGACGATCCTCTCGTCGGGCGGAGAGTTTCTGTTCGATAGCCGCGTTACTGGTCTGATTATCAATGGTGATCGCGTCGAAGGTGTCGAGTGCGGCGACCGTCGCATCGAGGCCGCAGCCGTCGTATTGGCTACGGGCCACTCGGCACGCGATATCTACCGAATGTTGTATGCGAATGGCGTGCGCTTGGAGGCGAAGGCCTTCGCTATGGGCGTGCGCATCGAGCATCCGCAGGCTCTGATCGACTCGATCCAATACCACTGCCGCGAGCGTGGCGAGTATCTTCCTGCGGCAAGTTATTCGCTTGTTTGTCAGCAATTTGGCAGAGGTGTATATTCATTCTGTATGTGCCCTGGCGGATTTATCGTGCCCGCAATGACCGAGCAGTGGCAGTCGGTTGTAAATGGTATGTCGCCCTCGGGTCGCAACTCGATTTTTGCCAATTCGGGACTCGTTACCGAGGTGCGCACCGAAGATTATGCACACCTACGCGAGGAGTTCGGCGAGCTGGCAGGTTTGGAGTATCAGGAGCAGTTGGAACGATTGGCGCGTGAGCAGGGTGGCGACAAGCAAATTGCTCCTGCACAGCGCGTTGCGGACTTCGTTGCAGGCCGTCGTTCGGGCTCGATTCCGCGAACATCGTACATTCCGGGCACAATAACATCGGAACTTTCAGCGTGGCTACCGCCATTTATGGGCGAGGCATTGCGTGCCGGAATCGGCCATTTCGGTCGCAAGATGAAGGGCTTTGTTACCAACGATGCGGTTGTTCTTGGTGTCGAATCGCGCACCTCGTCGCCTGTGCGTATTCCGCGCGATAATGAGACACTGATGCACCCCGAAACACTCGGTCTGTTTCCTGCGGGCGAGGGCGCGGGCTATGCTGGCGGTATCATCTCGGCAGCTCTCGATGGCGAGCGAATAGCCGATAAAGTGGCCGAATACATCGCTCACGGCCGTCGCTAAATAGCTAAAAATGGTCTATTTGGAGGTATATGCTAAAAAAATTCAATAATTTTTGAATTTTTTTTAAGAAATATTTGCGCGGACCAAAATTTCGCCTTACCTTTGCAGCGAAGTTTTAAGGTTCATTTAGGTTAGTAGTTTTAGGTTGGTAGAGGACATCGGCAGGGCGCGGTCGTGATGCTGCGAAGCATAGGAGATCGCTAGGGTTAAAGCAACCGCTTTAATCGACTTCCCTCCGAATCCTCGTTTTTTGAATTAAACGCGTGTCGGTGCACAGACCGCGACAATATATTGCTCAAAGATGCTCTCTGATCCTCCGGATTGGGGAGTTTATTTTTTTATAACGGCAGGCAATCGCACCGCCGACAACTATTCGAAACAAAAAGTCGTGCCCCATTCGGAGCACGACTTTCATTTTAGGTACGTCGCAATCTATTCAGTTTTAGACTCTTCGACGGGCTTGCGCACAAAATCAATTTGATAGCTCTTAAATTCAGGTTTCATCATCGCGCCCGTTGCGGCATCAATACCCCAACCCAAAATATCACAAAGGTTGATCACCGAGACTGCGTTGAAATTCTTTTCGATATAAAAGCTCTGTGTTTCATAACCTTCTGCCTCGGCCTTCACAACGGTATCATCAAAACCTCGCTTGATTTTGGTCGTATAGGGGAAAGTTACGTTGGGATGTTTGCGACCGTCAATGGTGAGATCGGCGGTCTGGTCAATATTACTCTCGAAGGTTACTTTGGCCTTCGAACCACAGAAGATGGTCGAGCACGATGAAAGTGCCAATGCGCTGATAATGAGCGCAGGAACAAATAATTTCTTCATTTTTAGTTGTCGTTTTGTTTGCACCGAATCCCCAAGCGCAGATTAAAATTATTGCAAACAAAAAGCGTGGGATTCAACTCATCCATCTGCTTTCTGAGGCTCTGGTAAACCCGTACAACCAAATAGAGAATGAAGCCCACGCCATACGACGTGAGCGTCAAACTTCGTTCCTTGGTTGTTTCGCAAAAATTTACCAGATTTTCAGAAAGCAAGCGAACAAAGCTTACGCTTTTATGTATATGTGTCGCGCGTTACGCTCAACGCAACCAACTTTGTTTCAATGAATTATCTATACTATCAATAGGCTATCTGTTTTTACTTTCAACAAATATACGAAATTTTTCGATTCGTTATTCTCGATTTCGCGAGTCGATCCAGATTGTTACAGGGCCATCGTTCGTGAGTGCCACCTGCATATCGGCACCGAACTCGCCTGTGCCCACCGAACGGCCCGAAAGCTCCTCGACGCGACGCACAAAACGTTCATACAAGGGGCGCGAAATCGCCTCGCCTGCACTACGGATATACGACGGACGGTTGCCCTTACGTGTCGATGCAAAGAGAGTAAATTGACTGACTATCAGCAACTCACCGCCGATCTGTTGCACGTCGAGATTCATCACTCCCTGCTCGTCATCGAAGATTCGCAGGCGCAACAATTTCCCCGCCAACCACTCGATATCCTCGTCGCCATCGGCCTCCTCGATACCGACCAGCACGAGCAAACCCTGTCCGATCTTCGAGCGCAATTCGCCCTCGATCGTTACCGAAGCCTCGCGCACACGCTGAATTAAAAGTCGCATATTATCAATTAGTTACAATCAATTTTAGAAAATTATTGTTAGTGTGCTTCGAGCCAATTTTCGCCCACGCCATATTCGACCGTAAGCGGAACGCGGAGCTTTGCCGCCTGCTCCATTGCCTCGACAACGATCTTCGCAACCTGCTCTTGTTCAGGGCGATAAAGATCTATAACGATTTCGTCATGCACCTGCAAAATCATCTTCGAACGCAGACCTGCCGCGCGCATCTTGCGATACATCTCGATCATCGCAATCTTCATAATATCGGCTGCACTGCCCTGAATTGGAGCGTTGATGGCGTTGCGCTCGGCCACGCCACGCGCCACGGCATTGCGCGAATTGATGTCGTTCAGGTAACGGCGACGACCAAAAATTGTCGATACAAAGCCCTCATTACGAGCCTGTTCCGCCGCGCGATCCATATACTCCTTAACCTTCGGATATGATGCAAAATAGCCCTCGATAATCTCCTTCGCCTCGCCGCGCGGGATGTTCAGACGCTGTGCCAGACCAAAGGCCGAAATGCCGTAGATAATTCCGAAGTTAGCGGTCTTGGCGCGACGACGTTGCTCGCTCGTAACCGCCTCTAAATCTTCGTGGAAGAGCCTTGCTGCCGTCGCGCGATGGATGTCGTGTCCCTCACGGAAAGCCTCGATCAGACTTTTATCGTCGCTCAAATGCGCCATCAGTCGCAACTCGACCTGCGAGTAGTCGGCCGAGAGCAACAGATGCTCCTCATCCGAAGGAATAAACGCTTCGCGGATACGGCGACCACGCGCATCGCGGATGGGTATATTTTGCAGATTGGGATTTGCCGACGACAAGCGACCCGTAGCCGTAACAGCCTGGTTATATGAGGTATGAATATGTCCTGTGCGACCATTCACGAGCAATGGCAGAGCTTCGACATAGGTCGAAAGCAACTTCTTCACACCGCGATATTCGAGAATCAGATCGACAATCGGATGGCGGTGTGCCAGCGACTGGATATACTCCTCGTCGGTACGGAACTGCTTGGTTTTGGTCATTCGCGGCTTGGGGTCGATGCGCAACTTGGCAAACAACACCTCGCCCAACTGACGCGACGAATTGACATTGAGCGTCGGCTCGTCGGCCAACTCGCGGATCTTCCATTCGAGATCGGCCAGTTCCTTTTGCAACTCTACGCGATATTCGGCCAGCGACTGCGTATCGATTCGCACGCCTGCCCACTCCATATCGGCCAACACATCGATCATTGGCTCCTCGATCTCGGCATAGAGATATTGCAGACCCTCGGCACACACTTTGGGCCACAGAGCGTGCTTCAATTGCAGCGTGATATCGGCATCCTCGGCGGCATATTCCGCCACGCGATCGACCGCCACAAGATCCATCGTAAGCTGCTTCGCGCCGCGACCAATCAACGTTTCGATCTCGATGGGTGAATAGTTTAAGTATCTCTGTGCCAATACATTCATATTGTGGCGCGATTCGGGGTCGAGCAGATAGTGCATAATCATCGTATCGAATTTCTTGCCTCGCACCTCGATACCTGCCGCACGCAACATCATCATATCGAACTTGATATTTTGACCTATCTTTGCAATATTCTCGTTCTCGAAAACGGGGCGCACGATCTCCGCAAAATCGCTCTGCCAAGCCACGTACCACGCTTCGTGCGGCTCGATGGCAAACGACATTCCGACCAATCGATCTTTGAAAAAATCGAGCCCCGAAGTCTCGGTGTCGAAGCAAAATTCGGACTGTTGCGAGAGCTTTTCAACCAACGTGCGCAGCTCGTCGGCTGTACGCACAACGTGATAGGTGTGGGGCGTATTTGCAGCGTTAGCATAGATCCCTTCGCCCTCAAACAGAGATGGTTGCACTTCAGCTGTAACCGCATCGGCCCCCATCTCGACCTCCGTAGCAGTAGCGTCAGCAGTCGGCTCGGTGGCAGTTGTCGCCAAAGCGGCGAACATATCGCCCTGACCTGCCAACGATGCGGCACGCTTTGCACGCGACTTTTCGAGGGTCGCCTGAATGAGCTGTGTCTGCTTGGCCTGCGTGGGCGCAGGAGCCTCGGCAGGGGCGGTGGGATCGGGCGGCAACTCGCGCGCGAACATATTGAAATCCAGATCGATATATAGTTTTCGCAGAGCCGCGACATCGGGCGTTTCGACCCGCAGAGCCTCGGCATCGAACTCAATCGGAACATCCAACACGATCGATGCAAGGCGTTTCGAGAGCAACAACTGCTCGGCTCCGGCCTCGACATTTGCACGCTGTTTCGGGGTCAGTTGGTCGGTATGAGCGAGGATCTCCTCGACCGTACCGAACTGATTTACAAGCTTTATCGCGCCCTTTTCACCAATGCCCTGCACGCCCGGAATGTTGTCCGACGCATCGCCCCACAGAGCTAACACGTCGCGTACTAAAATCGGATCATCGAATCCGTAATGCTCCTTAATAGCCTCACGATCAACGATTTCGACACCCTCTCCCTTCTGTTTGTAGATCTTCACACGGTCAGTTACCAACTGCCCATAATCCTTATCGGGCGTAACCATAAAGACCTCGAAACCCTCGGCTGCGGCCTTGTGCGACAGCGTTCCGATCACGTCATCAGCCTCATAACCAGCTACTTCGAGCACCGGTATTCGCATCGCCTCGCACAAGCGTTTGATATAGGGCACAGCAGCGTGGATATCTTCGGGCGTAGCCGAACGATTAGCCTTATATTCGGGAAAAATCTCGCGACGGAAGCAGCCACCCTTCGGGTCGAAAGCCACACCCAGACAGTCGGGTTGCTCGCGACGCAGAATGTCGCGCAGGAACTTCACAAACCCGAAAACGGGCGAGGTATTCAACCCCTCGCGGTTGCGCATCGGGCGCGTCATAAAAGCATAATAGTATCTGAAAATCAACGCATAAGCATCGATCAAAAAGAGTCGTTTCATCTCTCGAAAGTACTACGATTTGGTTACTCCTTTGCGCCCTCGATCTCGGCAAAATACTCCTCGACCGACGCGCGGAAATATTCGATTGTCTCCTCCATTGTGCGGAACGACTTGCCACCCGCGGCGTTGGCGTGGCCACCACCCTCGAAGTAGCGGCGAGCGAAGACATTGACATCGACCGCACCGCGCGAACGCAACGAAACGCGGATGAATTTTCGCGTTGCGAGAAACATTGCCGACATCTTCATCTTCTTGACCGTCAGCGGGTAATTGACAAAGCCCTCGCTATCGCCCTGCTGGAAACCATAGCGGCGCATCTCGTTCTCTTTCAGCGACATATAGGCAACCTCGCCATTGTGGATGATGCCCATCTTCTTGTCGATCACATAGCCAAACAATCGAGCGCGACCCTCGGTATAACCGTTATAGACGTTGTTGTAGAGGGTCGGAATATGGATACCCGTTTCGAGCAACTTGGCCACCATACGAAACAGTTCAGGCGTAAGTGTCGAGAACGAGAAATTGCCCGTATCGGTCATCATACCAACGTAGAGGGCCTCGGCCATCTCGCGCGTAACAACCTTAAAACCAAACATCTGCTCGATCATCAACGCAACGATATACGAGGTAGAGCTCGACTCGGGGTGCGAGAACATCAGATCGTAACCGCTCGGTGGCGAGAGGTGATGGTCGATCAGAATTCGTTTTGCCGAGCTATTCTCATTAATCGCATCGCTCAACGCTTCAAGGCGCGAAAGGATATTAAAATCGAGGCAGAAGATCAGGTCAGCCTCCTTGACTGCAGCGACGATCTCGTCGGCACTCTCCTTGAAAATCTTGATATCGTCGATTCGCGGCACCCAATTCAGGAAGTAGGGGTAGCGATTCGGAACCACACACATCACGCTGTGGCCCAGCGACTCCAACACGCGGCACCACGCCAACGACGAGCCAACGGCATCGCCATCGGGATTGGTGTGCGAGAGAATTATGATTCGTTGTGCGGCAGGTGCCAGCATCAACTTCAATCGGTCGAGAGATTCTTTCGAGAGGATGACCTCCTTTGTGGTGTTGCTCATTATAGGTTAGTTTTCGTTGTTATTCATTGTAGTTCAGGTCGTTCGGAGCGACAATCGCACCTTGCAGACCGCTTTGCGGCAACAAGCGACCGCAATCGACTGCACCCACATCCATTCGGCGACCGAGACCCGCGAGGCTTGTCGTCGCAACGCCATCGATCTTATCGAGCGCGATTTGCAACATCGGCTCCGAAGGGTTGCCCAACTCGCCCCATTCGATCCAGCGTAGCGAGTACTCGTCCATATACTCGTCGTAGAAGTGGTTGGGAATCAGACCATTCTCAAAGTTCGACTCGCCTTTGGCGTCGTACGAACGGAAGGTAACGGGGTGAAGCGTATAGCGATAATTTCCAAATTCGGCCTTATCGGTGCTGTTGAACAGGAAATCGATGACCTCCATGCCGACAATCTTACCCTCGGTCTGGGAACCGATATGGATAACATCCACATCGATCGCTCGTAAGTTATTGATCAACAGCTCACTTGCCGATGCGCTACTCTGCGACGCAATCACATACAGACGCGGCAGCGAGAGGTTGCAATCGGCCACCTCGGCAGCGGTCAGCAAGTTGTACCAGATCGTTTTACGTGCGGGATTGGGACGGCACTCCAACCACTTTGTTCCGAGCTTCGCGCTTGGAGCGATCATACTCGAAAGTAACTGACAGGTAGATACATAGCCACCGAGATTATAACGAAGATCGACTACGAGCTCGTCGATCGCTTCGCTCTTGAATTCGCGGAAAATAGTGCGCAACTGTTGCTCATATTCGTCAGAATTTTCGAGATCGCTCTCGTCGTAGCCGCGCTTAAATTGGTTCAAAAGCAGATAGCCGACCTTTGTTCCTGCCTTGGTAGTCAGCACTTTATACGTATGAATCGGGTTCTCTTCGACCACTTCACGGGTCAACGTTATAGCTTTGCTCGCATCGTCCTCCTTGAAAATTACGCCGTCGTTGGTTGCAGTTGCCGTAAAAGAGCACTTCAAAATCTTCACCGACGACGAATGGGCCGCCATCAACTTATTAAGGTCGCTGAAATTGGTCGCCTTAATCTGCTCGCCGTTGATCTGACCGATCCAATCACCACGTTTCAATCCCGATTTTGCAGCGGGCGAGTTGGGCGTAACATATTGAATACGTGCGAAATATCGCAACACGGTACCCGTTTTTGTCTGAATATTGAAGGCGTATGGTCTGAACGAGAATCCATAGGTCGGAGCGAACTCGAAACTACCCGCACGCGTAATAGGCGTGGCGGTAATATAGGAGTAGAACGAGCGCGTGCCATCATAGACCTTGCCGTCGAGCGTATTGCTCTTCAAGCGACCGAGCGTAAAGGTCAGAAATGACTCATAATCAGTATTGTAGTCGGGTTTAATCTGCTTAACCTCATCGTTCCAGAGGTAGTAATACGACAGAATTTGGTAGCACCATTTATTGACCTGAACATTCTCGGGGTCCTTATCGTCGGGCTCGGGAATGGGATCAGGACCACACGAAGCGAGTGCGAGCGTCGCAACTGCCGCGATGAGCGTTGCGAGGAGTCGTATATTGAGTTTGAAGAGATGGTTCATAGCTCTAATTTTTACACAAATTCAGACTCGGCAGGCGCAGTGCCCACCTTGTCAATCTACAAATATACGACTTTTCGTGTAAAAATCAAATTTTGAAACCCGAAACATAAATGTTTCGCCCTCTATACGGTCGCCTTGTCGGCTTTGTCAGCCTTGTCAGCCTTATCGACCGAACGGCACCATTCGCGCAGACCGCACTCGGTGCATCGAGGTTTGCGGGCCGTACAGACATAACGACCGTGAAGAATCAGCCAATGGTGAGCTTTGGGCAACAATTCGGCAGGGATATGGGCGGTCAGTTGTTGCTCGGTTTGGAGCGGCGTGCGGGCATTTCGACTCAAACCGATACGCGCCGCAACGCGAAAGACGTGGGTATCGACGGGCATTACAAATTTGTTGTAAATGACTGCACCAACGACATTTGCAGTCTTGCGACCTACGCCCGGCAGACGTTGCAGCTGGTCGATATCGTCGGGCACTATGCCCCCAAATTCGCCGACCAACATTCGCGCCATTGCCGCCAGATTTTTCGCCTTATTATTGGGGTACGAGATGCTGCGAATGTAGGTGTAAATCTCCTCCGCCGTCGCCTCGGCCATCGCCTGCGGAGTCGGAAAACGTTCAAAAAGCGCGGGCGTAGTCAGATTGACACGCTTGTCGGTACATTGCGCCGAGAGAATCACCGCCACCAAAAGTTGGTAGGGATTCTCGTAGTGCAACTCGGTCTCGACCTCGGGCATATTCTCGGCAAACCAGCCGAGAACACCTGCATATCGCTCTTTGAGGGTCATTGTCGTCGGGGTGTTTATCGATTGCTATTACTTTAATACTCTTAACTTTGCGAACTTCGCAAGAAGGCTCTTTCGCCCAATCTGCGGGTCGTCGAAACGTACCGTAACCTTCAAATCTGCGGTCGAAGGCTCGACTCCAATCACCACACCCGTACCAAATTTGGCGTGCTCGACACGCACTCCTGCGCAGAGGTCCGTCGTGCCACTTGCGCCCGAAGGAGCACCCGCCACTGCACCCGAATTCGAAATTCGGCGCAGATTCGAGGGGCGCACAGGCTCGGCCACCATCGAGGCACGGGGTCGCTGCTCACCGCCAAACGTGTTGCGCTCACTACCATACGCACCTCGCTCACCACGCTCCGAGCGACGCTCAAACGACGCTCGCTGACCACTCTCCGATGGTTGTCGGCCATTCTGGTAGCGATAGTCGAAACGGCGGCGAAGTTGCTCAATAGCAGGTAGTTCGTCGCTGTGGTCAGCCTGTCGGTCGGCTTCGAGATCGAAGGCTACATCGAGGTATCGACGATCGATTTCGCCCAAGAAACGGCTCGGACGGCAGAACTCCATATTGCCCCACTTGAAACGGGTTTCGGAGAAGGACAACACCGCCTTGCGCTTGGCACGCGTCAGCGCCACATAGAACAATCGACGCTCCTCCTCGATACCCGCAGGCGACTCGACGGCACGCTGCGACGGGAAGAGGTCATCCTCCATTCCGACAATATATACATACTTGAATTCCAGACCTTTGGCCGAATGAACGGTCATCAGCGTAACCTTATTTCGATCATCGGGATCATCTTTGTCCATATCGGTCAGCAGCATCACGCTCTGCAACCATTCGTCGATCGTCGCCTCACCCTCATCTTCGGCAAGTTCGCCATTGCGCAACTGCGCATCGCGCTGCTCCTTAAATAGTTGCATCGTATTCAACAACTCCTCGATATTGTCCAGCGCGCTGGTTGATTCGGGCGAGGGCGACATACGGAACACGCCAATAATGCCCGAACGGGTCGCAATCTCCAAGCCCAACTCATAGAGGCTCAACTGCGTACGCGCAAGCGACAGCTCGCGGATCAACTGCACAAAATCGCCCACCTTTTTGGCAATCGCCTTATTGGCAGGGTCGATCTCCGGCTGCGAGAGCAACGTATCGACTGCCTCCCACATACTCTTTCCTTCGTTAGCGGCCAACGCGGCGATCTTTGCCACCGTAGCCTCGCCGATACCGCGCGCGGGATAGTTGATAATACGTCGGAAAGCTTCGTCATCCAACGGATTGACAACCAGACGAATATACGCCAGCAGATCCTTAATCTCCTTATGGTCGTAGAACGAATTGCCCTTATAGATTCGGTAGGGAATACCGCGACGACGCATCGCCTCCTCGACCACCAGCGACTGCGCATTGGTGCGATAGAGTACCGCCGCCTCGCTCCACTCATCGCCCTCATCGAGCACCGTGCGACGCAGATCGTCGGCCATCAATTCGGCCTCTTCGCGGTCGGTATAGGACTTGATCACGCGGATTCGCTCACCCACCTCGCCTGCCGAAAAGCACTCCTTATCCAGACGGTTTGAGTTGCGGGCAATGACGCTGTTGGCGGCATTGACAATGGTCTGCGTCGAGCGATAGTTCTGCTCCAGCTTGAAGATCTGCGCCATCGGGAAATCGCGCTTGAAATTGAGAATATTCTCGACATTCGCACCGCGGAACGAGTAGATGCTCTGTGCATCGTCGCCCACAACGCAGACGTTCGGATTGTGCATCGCCAGACGGCGAATGATTATATACTGCGCATAGTTAGTGTCCTGATACTCATCGACAAGGATATATTTGAACTGCTCCTGATAACGAGCCAAAACGTCGGGACAATCCTTAAACAGAATGTTGATCTGCAACAACAGATCGTCGAAATCCATCGCTCCGTTCTGCTTGCAACGGCGGCAATAGAGGTCGTAGATATGGGCAAATTCGGGCTGTTTGCGCTGGCGATCTTCGGCCGCAAACGCAGTGTTGGCGGCATAGGCCGCAGGGGTAATCAACTTATTCTTTGCCAGCGATATACGCGAACAGATTTGCTGCGGTTTGTAGTGCTCGTCGCTCAAATTCAACTCTTTGAGAATCGTCTTGACAAGATTGCGGCAATCCGACGGCTCGTAGATCGTGAAGGTCTGCGGGAAGCCGATACGCTCGGCCTCGGTGTGCAGGATGCGCGAGAAGACCGAGTGGAACGTGCCCATACGGATATAGCGGCTCTTGCCCCCCTCGACCATCTGCTCGATACGCTCGCGCATCTCGGCGGCAGCTTTGTTGGTAAACGTGAGGGCGAGGATCGAATGGGGAGCCACACCCTGTTCGATCATATATGCGATGCGTGAAGTCAGCACGCGGGTTTTGCCTGAACCGGCTCCTGCGATGATTAGTGAGGGCGAGGTGTAATTTACAACCGCAGCTCGTTGCGCAGGATTGAGTCCTTCGAGTATCTTCGATTCCATAACGAGGACAAAGGTACGCATAAAATAATTCAAAATTCAAGATGCGAGATGCAAATTTCAAGATCCGAATTCCGATTTTTTGGTCTGGGGCAAAAGTTTGATGCGAAATTCGTGATTCACGAATTGGCGCGCAATTTTATTTCACTATCTTTGCAATAAAATATTACATATGAACATCATAGAAATTCAAAAGAAATCAATATCTTCTCTATATATCTTAAAAGCATTGTGTGCTTTTTTCGTTGTAGTAATCCATTTCCCGATGAAATACGGATACTTATTTTATCCTATAATTTACATCGCAGTCCCCTGTTTTTTTATGATTTCAGGGTATTTCCTCTATTCGGATGATCGAAAAGATATGATTTCAAAACTTTCAAAAACCATATGCAAGACACTATATATCACGCTATTGGCATATGCTTTCTATATTATAGTAAGAATTCTGCTTTCTTTACTATTTGGAACAGAGATAGGTCTGACTTCAGACTCATTACTAAAGATCACTCTCGCCGGACCAACAATATGGGCAACCGGCCACCTTTGGTATTTAGTCGCCTATTTAGAGACTCTGTTAGTTATTTTATTATTAGTGTGGTTCAGATCATTAAAACTTGTATGGATATTAATACCATTGGGATTGATTACTAATCTTTTAATGGGCAAATATGGTTTTCTGTTGCCTATTCCTTCGGATTTGATGATCAACGATGTACCTAAATATATGTTAGCACGTAATTTCTTCACAATTGGAATACCTGCATTCTCTATTGGCCTTATCATTCGCAAATACAATCAAATGATAATCCAAACCATCAACAAACACAATGCCTGGATAATTTCGGGTTTGCTATTGTTATTCTCTATTGTTGAATTTACTATATTATATTCTTTATATGGGCGAACTTTTTCGGGAGACATAGCAATATTTACCGTTCCTTTCGCAATAAGTTTAATTATTATTTGCCTGCATTACAAAGAGTTTGGCAACGATACAATTTTTGAAATCATTGGCAAAAAATATTCTTCGGACATATACATTTACCATATGTTTGTGGCAAGTTTTATTATTTGGCTGATTGAAATCATATTAGGCAAATTGTTTGGCGGGAATTGGAACTTTTTATATTCTGCTTTTATAATATTCTTTGCGACTCTAATATTTGTTATAATTTGGCAAAAGTCAATCTCTTACGCAAAAAACATTTTACATATTAAATCTGCAAAGATTTAAGGTTGGCCCTTTTATTTCACTATCTTTGCAATAATTTTGTGTCGCGCGCGTTTATCTTATTATAGGTGGCGGAGGGTCTGCCAATGCTGAGGCGGCGACGCGCACCACGACAAGTAACCGAAAAAACGATAAAAATTGAGATAAAAACCTATGAGCGAAGTAATTAACATCAAGGAACTTAACGAGCGTATCGAGCGCGAGAGCGTCTTTGTCGATACGCTGACTGCCGAGATGAGCAAAGTCATCGTCGGCCAGAAACATCTGATCGACACGCTGTTGATCGGTCTGTTGTCGAATGGTCATATTTTGTTGGAGGGTGTCCCCGGTTTGGCTAAAACGTTGGCTATCACTACTCTGGCAAAGGCTGTCGATGCGCGTTTCAGTCGTATTCAGTTCACTCCCGACCTGCTGCCTGCCGATTTGATCGGTACGCTGATCTATTCGCAGAAGAGCGAGGATTTCGCCGTTCGTCGCGGTCCGATCTTCGCCAACTTCGTGCTGGCCGATGAGATCAACCGTTCGCCGGCAAAGGTGCAGTCGGCACTGCTCGAAGCGATGCAGGAGCGTCAGGTAACAATCGGCGACGAGACCTATGCTCTGCCGCAGCCCTTCCTTGTTATGGCAACGCAAAACCCTCTGGAACAGGAGGGTACCTATCCTCTGCCGGAGGCACAGGTCGATCGTTTTATGCTTAAAGCGAAGATCTCGTATCCCAACAAGCAGGAGGAGCGCGATATCGTGCGTATGAACCTCTCGGGTGCGGGTATGCCCGAACCGAAGAAGGTGATCACGCCCGAGGATATCGTCAAGGCGCGTAAGGTAGTTGAGGATGTCTATATGGACGAGAAGATCGAGAAGTATATCATCGACATCATCTTCGCAACTCGCGAGCCGCAGGAGTACAATTTGCAGCGTTTGCAGTCGATGATCAGCTACGGTGCCTCGCCCCGTGCAAGCATCTCGCTGGCAAAGGCCGCTCGCAGCTACGCCTTCATCAAGCGTCGCGGATATGTCATTCCCGAGGATGTGCGCGCCGTATGCCACGATGTACTGCGCCACCGTATCGGTTTGACCTACGAGGCTGAAGCCGAGAACATTACCACCGAGGAGATTATCACCGATATTCTGAACAACGTCGTAGTACCCTAAACGTGATGAGCGTCGAAAACGACATTTTGAAGCGTGTCCGCAAGATCGAGATCAAGACTCGCGGCCTGAGTAACGAGATCTTCGCCGGAAAGTACCATACGGCTTTCCGTGGTCGAGGTATGTCGTTCAGCGAGGTGCGTGAGTACCGCGTGGGCGATGATGTGCGCGATATCGATTGGAATGTTACGGCACGTTCGCGCAAACCGCATATCAAGGTCTATGAGGAGGAGCGCGAGCTGACAATGATGCTTATGGTCGATGTCAGCGGCTCGCGTATGTTCGGCTCGACGGACCGTTTGAGGAAGAACGTCATCACCGAGATTGCGGCTGTGCTGGCCTTCTCGGCGGCACAGAACAACGATAAGGTGGGCTGCATCTTTTTCAGCGACCGCATCGAGAAGTTCATTCCCCCGAAGAAGGGACGACAGCATATCTTGATGATTATCCGCGAGTTAGTAAGTTTCACTCCCGAGGGTCGCGGCACCGCGCTTTCGGAGCCGCTGCGTTTCCTCTCGGCGGTGAGCAAGAAGCGCACAACGGCATTCCTACTGTCGGATTTTATGGACTCCGAGGCCGATGC
>JAFPAT010000034.1 GCA_017425655.1 Rikenellaceae bacterium
CAACTGCCGACGAGATCAAGGCTATGTGGGCTGATGACGTTGTAAAGTTCAAGGAGCAGCGTCGCCCCTACTTGCTCTATGAGGAGTAAGGCTCGGAACATAAATCTTGATTGAAACTGACGGCCACTGCACAATTTCTGCGGTGGTCGTTGCGTTTTATTGCGTGAGAATGATTACTTTTGTGGGCAAAATAGACTGAAAGAGATGAAAAAGTTTTTGATGATTCTTGCGTCGATGCTTCTGGTGAGTGCAGCGGCGGCGCAAACCACAATGAAAGATGTGCGTTCGGTAACCTTCTATGGTGTCGATTTTACGGCAACAAAAATCGTTGGTGTCGAGTATCGCGCCTCTGATCTTATTCGCGCATTCGGCCAGATCAATCAGGCCTTTATGAACGAGCCAAACAAATACAACCCTGCAAAGGCACTGAAAATGAGTATCGAGCGACTGAACCTGTCAGTTGTACGCGAACGCAATCTCGCTATTCCGTACGACAATCTGGCCGTTGTCGAGAGCAGTGAGCCTCTCACTATCGAGCAGATCGAGACGATCGTGTCGGCATATCCCGAAGGCACCGGCTTCGGTGCGATGATTATCGCCGAGGAGCTAAATGCAACAACCTCGCAGGCACGCCTGAATATTGTTATCTTCGATCGCGCAACCCACGATGTGATCTTCCAACGTGCGGCATACGCCGAGGCAAAGGGCGAGGGCCTGCGCAACTATTGGGGCAATGCAGTCTATATGCTTCTCAAAAAATGGAAGTTCTAAAACGAGATAACGGAGCCGAACTTTTACCTGTCGTTGATAGCGCAGGGAGTGTCATCGGCTCGGCATCGCGCGCGGAGTGCCACAACGGATCGATGTTGTTGCATCCCGTTGTACATCTGCACGTTATAAATTCTCGCGGAGAGCTCTATCTGCAACATCGCCCAGCGTGGAAACAGATTCAACCCGATCGTTGGGATACAGCCGTAGGCGGCCACGTCGATTGGGGCGAGGAGTGCGACGAAGCATTGCGACGCGAGGCGCAAGAGGAGCTTGGCATTGAAGAGTTTGTAGCCGAACACATCTGCACCTACGAATTTACCTCACCGTGCGAACACGAACTGATCAACGTCTTTGTCTGCCGATACGATGACGCGATACGACCCAGCGATGAGTTGGATGGCGGGCGATTTTGGTCGCGCGAAGAGATCGAGCAAAATTTAGGTCGCGGAGTCTTTACTCCCAATTTCGAGAGCGAAGCCGAACAAATCCGACTTCTCGAAATGCTGAAATAGAGGTCAATATGACCGATTATCAGGGAGCTATCCATACGGATTGCTCCCTCTTTTTATGATATTGACGCTGCCGAGTAATAAACGATAAAGATTTATCAACATTTGAGGAACCTTTCCACAAGCGCCATTAATAGACTATATATAAACTACTTACACATCGTCATCCCCCTACTCACACATTGAGTATTAACATTTAGCTTCACACTTATTAACAAAGTTATCAACAATTTTGTTAATAACTTCGCAATAAACGCCCCGATACCTATCATTATCGTTGCGAAGTTCCCTCAATATAAGCGCGCATAAGAGGGGCATAGAGAAGATTATTGCGAACCGACTCCAAGCCGAATGCGGAGTCGAGCGATAGCTCGAACTCGGCTGAGGCGCGAAGGAGGAAAAGCCTGCGTAGCAGGATTAATTGCGAATAAAAAAATCCGCACCTAGCACTCGGCAGATGCGGACTATCAATTCTCCGACAAAGATTAATCCAGAGAGAGTACTTTACGTACCTTCTTCACGGTCTTTTTCTCCTTCTTGACTTTTTTCACAGGTTTCGGAGCCTTAACCTTCTCACAATTAACGGGAAGAACAAGCGAGACATTGACCTGCTTGCCATTCTGAACAGCAGGACTCCACATCCCCGCCGAACTTGCAACGACACGTCGCACCTCGGCAAAGAGCTCCGGATCGGCCTGCGAATTCATTGCGGGCTTATCATTGACCTCGATCGAGCCGTCGCCCATCACCTTGAACGCCACAATCACACGCCCCTCGCATTTGGTTGCAACGGCGCGTTTAGCCATCTCGGCCTCGACCCAAACCTTGAAATCGCTCAAATTACCGCCCTGAAATGCTGCCATCTTCTCGCCTTGGCGCAGTGGCGCTTGCGACATCATTGCGGTTACCTCCTCGGCTCGCATCTCGACCGCCAGACACATAGTTGCAACGGTCAGTAGGATCATCACAATTTGTTTCATATCTATCTGAATTTAAGCGGACTATCTTCGACCATTGCGACCGCGTTTGCTCTTCTTTTCATCGCGCGGATCCTTGCGATAGATACGATCATCGAGAGCGATCAACTTCGGGCGAGCCATATCGGTACGACGACCACTCTTCAAATCAATTGCATAGAGCAGTTCAAAGTCGATCTGCTTCTTCGACAGGTCGGCACGCAGCACCTTGATACGCACCTTATCGCCCAACGTCAGCTTGCGACCCGACTGACCCACAACGGCATAGAGAGCCTCGTCGAAACGATAGACATCATCATTCATATCCTTCAAGGCAACCATACCCTCGACCTGCGTCTCGTCTAATTCGACATAGATACCCCACTCCGTAAGGCTCGAAATGTGGCCATCGAACTCCATGCCGACCTTATCGACCATAAATTCGGTCATCTTATACTTGATCGACGAACGCTCGGCTGCTGCTGCAACCTCTTCGCGTTCCGACGAACGTTCACAAAGACTCTCCATCGATCGCTTGTCGGGCGACTTCGCACCTGCCAAATAGCCCGCCAGCAGACGATGTACCATCATATCGGGATAGCGACGAATGGGCGATGTGAAGTGGGTATAGTAGGGGAACGCCAGACCATAGTGGCCGATATTGTCGGTAGTATAGAACGCCTTCGACATCGTGCGCACGGCCAACGTAGCAATGGCATTCTCCTCGACCTTACCGCGAATCTTATCCATCAATCGGTTCATTGCCTTCGCCACTGCCTTACCCTTATCGGCTTTAAAGTAGTATCCAAAGCGCAAAATGAAGCTCTGGAAACGGATCAACTTATCGCTATTCGGCTCATCGTGAACACGATAGACCATCGTACGCTGACGACCGCGCTGACGACCGATAAACTCCGCGACGCGACGGTTTGCCAACAACATAAACTCCTCGATCAATTGATTCGCCTCCTTCTGCTCCTTGAAATAGACTCCCGTCGGACGACCCTTCTCGTCAAGATGGAATTTAGCCTCCTTACGCGAAAAACCGATAGCACCTGCACGGAAACGATCGGCACGCATCTTCTGCGCCAAACGATTGAGAGTCAGAATCTCCTCTTTCAAATCGCCATCCGCACCCTCGATAATCTCCTGCGCCTCCTCGTATGCAAATCGACGGTCCGAATAGATCACCGTGCGACCAAACCACTCGTTCAGAACATTAGTATCTTCATCAAGTTCAAAGACCGCTGAGAAACACAGTTTCTCCTCATTGGGGCGCAACGAGCAGAGTTCGTTCGACAGACGTTCGGGCAGCATCGGCACCGTACGATCGACCAGATAGACCGATGTACCACGTTCAACAGCCTCGTTATCAACAATATCGTTCGGGCGCACATAGTGCGTAACATCGGCGATATGCACACCGATCTCCCAACGTCCCTCGGCAACTTTGCGAATTGATAGCGCATCGTCAAAGTCCTTTGCATCGGCGGGGTCAATCGTAAAAGTTGTAACATCGCGAAAATCGCGACGCTCGGCATAGTCCTGCGCCGTAATCTCGCCCTTGATCTCCTCGGCAGCCTCGATAACACGCTTATCAAACTTATATGGCAAATCATACTCGGCCAAAATTGCGTGCATCTCGGTATCGTTGTCGCCGCTCATACCGAGCACATCGCGGATACGACCCTGCGGGCACTTACTACCATCGGCCCAATCAATGATTTGAACAACAACCTTCTCGCCATCACGCAAATCGGGATACTCGCGTTTCGAAACATAGATATCCATCGGCACCTTGCGCGAATCGACCTTTATAAAGATCTGATGATCCATCACCTGCGCCGTGCCTACATAGCCCTTCGGGTTGCGCTCGATAATCTCCACAATCTCGCCTTCGGCCACACCTGCGCGATTCTTGCGCGTAACGGCTACACGCACGCGGTCGCCGTCAAGAGCATTGCACGTATTGCGACGATGAACATAGATATCATCCTCCATACCCTCGACTTCAACATAGACAGCACCAGACGAAACCAGATCGGCAATACCCTCATAGGTAGGCATAGCGCCACCTGCCAAACGGAACTTCTGACCGGTACACTGCTCTACAACACCCTCGGCAATCAGTTTTTCAAGCACATCACGCGTAGCATAACGACCATCGCGGTCGGCACCGCCCGAAACTGCAGCCAGCTCCTTGAACGAGAATTTATGTCCCGGCATTGCCGTAAGCACGTGCAGAATGATCGACGAGCGATCGCGCTCGACGACCGATGAATCTTGGCGATTCTTCTTATCTCTTTTAGCCATAGTTGTATGGATTTATATTGTTAAAATATATTTTTCACAATCTCTGCGACATTATCCGTACGACTCATCGTATAGAAATGGATCACAGGCAGCCCCGCAGCCTTCAACTCGCGAGCCTGCATCGTTGCCCACTCGATACCGACCTGCTTCACTGCGCGATTATCCTTACACTGCGAAACAGCCTTAACCAACTCTTCGGGCAGATCGACATGGAAGGTCTGCGGCAGAACCGTAAGTTGCGATTTGGTTGTAAAGGGCTTCAACCCGGGAACGATCGGAACGGTAATGCCCGCGGCACGACAACGCTCGATAAATTCAAAAATGCGCTGATTATCAAAGCACATCTGCGTAACGATATACTCTGCTCCGGCATCGATTTTGCGACGCAAGTTCTCGATATCGGTCGCCATATTCGGAGCCTCGGAGTGCTTTTCGGGATAGCCCGCCACACCGATACAGAACTTCGAATGGTGGCAATTCTCCACCTCGCCATCGACAAACTCACCGCGATTCATCGCCGCAATCTGGCGCACCAGCCCATCAGCGTAGGCGTGGCCGTCGGGGTGAGGCGCAAAACGACGCTCCGTACGGCGACTGTCGCCACGCAGAGCAAGCACGTTCTCGATCCCCAAAAAGTCCATATCGATCAACGCATCCTCAATATCATAGCGCGACAGACCGCCACAAATCAGATGCGGAACCGTCTCAATACCATAGCGTTTCATAATTGCCGCCGAGATACCGACCGTACCCGGGCGACGACGCGTAACACGACGCTCCCACAACCCGTCTTCACGCTCGACCAACTTCTCATCCTCGCGCTGGAACGTAACGTTAATATATGCAGGGCCATACTCTACTAACGTATCAATAGCCGAGAAGACACCCTGCGTACCGTCGCCCTTCAACGGCGGCAACAGCTCGATCGTAAAACGCGGCGCGGAGTTTTGTGCCGCCTGATTTATAATATCAATAACCTTCATATCTTCTTCATTTAGATATTCTTGGGCAGAATTCGTCGCATCTGTTCCTTTGCCATTCCGCGACGTTTAGCATAATCCTTCAACTGCTCCTCGTCAATCACTCCGACTGCGAAATATCGCGCGGCTTCATCAGCCACCATCATACCACACAGAGCCTCGGCGGGATTGATCATAAAGTTCTCCGTAAGGCGCATCTCGGTCATCAATTGAGCATTAAGCAGATCGAACGCCTCACGCTTCAACGAGTGATCGGGCGTAGCGGGATAGCCAAACGCCATTCGCAGACCCTGATACTTACCCGCGATGATTGCCTTCGTATCGGGCTGCTCCGAGCACGACTCATATCCCCACATCTCGCGGCGGACAAACAGATGCACCACCTCGGCCATAGCCTCGGTCAGTCGATCGGCCAACAGTTTGGCCAACATCGCGTTATAATCGTCGCCCTCCGAGCGATACTTTTCGGTCAGCTCCTTCAAACCTGCACCTGCCGACAAAGCAAACAGCGCGATATGATCCTTCGCCCCCATTTTGGCCGAGATCACATAGTCGGCCAGCGACAGACATTCGCCCTGTTCGTCGGGTGTCTGACTACGCAGTTGCGCCATACGTACGCGGCGGCCCTTCGGATCGGTGATAACAATATCGTCGCCCTCACTCACAGCCTCGAACAAGCCCACAACGCCCTGCAAGCGCAATAAGTTCTCTTCCTTAATTTTAGCCAAAAGAGTCTGCGCATCATCAAAGACCTTGCGAGCCTCCTCGCCATAGCGCGGGTGGTCAAAAATTTCGGGATAGCGGCCCTTCAAACCCCACGCAGGGAAGAAGAAGTTCCAATCGATCATCTCCTCAACCTGCTCGATCTTCATATCGTGAAAAACCAAACGCCCCTTATGCACCGCGGGCACAATCTCCTCAACACCCTTGCGGTGCGCTTTGCGACGCGCCTCCTTCAACGGCACAAGGTTACGCAGGCTCTGTTCGCGCTCAAACTCGTCGCGCAGACGCTGTTGCTCGGTGCGCACTTCGGCCAGATACTCCTCACGTCCCTCACCCAACAAACGGTTGAGAATACGTGCGTTATCCGACGCATCGCGTGAATGAATCACCACGCCCGAATATTCGGGAGCCATCTTTACGGCCGTATGTACAGCCGACGTGGTTGCTCCACCAACGACAACGGGGATCTGCTCGCCACGCGCCTCCAACTCACGCAGAACGCGGATCATCTCATCGAGCGACGGAGTAATCAAGCCACTCAATCCAATTGCATCAGCACCCCACTCAATAGCCTCATCGACAATCTTTGCAGGCTCGACCATAACGCCCAGATCCTTAACCTCATAGCCGTTACAAGCCACTACAACCGAAACGATATTCTTACCGATATCATGGACATCACCCTTAACCGTCGCCATTATGATCTTACCCGCTGATGAAGAGCCTTCGGCTGCGCCCTGCTCGATATATGGCGTAAGCACACCAACAGCACGCTTCATCACACGCGCACTCTTAACAACCTGTGGCAAGAACATCTTACCCTCGCCAAAGAGCTCTCCGACACGCGCCATCGCAGGCATCAGCAGTCGATCAATCACCGCCAGCGGCGAGCCCAATTCGTTATAGCCCTCCATTGCATCCTCCTCGATATGCTCCGTTACGCCCTTCAACATCGCCCACTCGATACGCTCCGCGAGCGTACCCTCGCGCCACTGCTCGGCATTGACGGTCGCGGTGGCGGTCTGTTGTTTCATACCGGCTGCCAACTCGGTCAGTCGCTCTGCGGCGTCAGCACGTCGTGCCAGCACCACATCTTCGACACGCTCCAAAAGTTGCGGCTCGATCGACGAATAGATCTGCAACATTGCCGGATTGACAATACCCATATCCATACCCGCCTGGCGAGCGTGATAGAGGAACGCCGAATGCATTGCCTCGCGCACCGCATTATTACCACGGAATGCAAACGAAAGATTCGACACTCCGCCACTTACCTTTGCGTACGGAAGATTCTCTTTAATCCATCGCACCGCCTCAATAAAATCGATACCATAGCGATCGTGCTCCTCGATACCCGTTGCCACGGCCAAAATATTGGGATCGAATATTATATCTTCGGCAGGGAAACCCTCTTCGGTCAATATCTTATATGCGCGCTCGGCAACCTCCACCTTACGTTCGTAGGTATCAGCCTGGCCGCGCTCGTCGAAGAGCATCACAACTGCCGCCGCACCATATCGGCGCAACTCGCGGGCGTGTTCGCGCAACACCTCCTCGCCCTCTTTGAGCGAGATCGAATTGACAACGCACTTACCCTGCGCACAACGCAGGCCCGCAGTCAGCACCTCCCATTTCGACGAGTCGATCATAACGGGCACACGTGCAATTTCGGGCTCGGCTGCGGCCAGATTCAAGAATTGGCACATCGCCTGCTCGGCATCGATCATTCCATCGTCCATACAAACGTCGATCACCTGCGCTCCGGCCTCAACCTGCGCACGCGCCACCGACATCGCCTCCTCGAAGTTTTCCTCACGCACCAGACGTGCGAACTTGGCCGAACCAGCCACATTTGTACGTTCGCCCACATTGATAAAGTTCGCTTCGGGCACTACGCGCAACTCCTCCAAGCCACTCAAAGTGCAAATATGAGCCTTCTCACGCTTCGGGCGCGGTGCATAGCGCGTTACTATCTTTGATAGTTCGAATATATGTTCGGGCGTTGTGCCGCAGCAGCCACCCACAATATTGATCAATCCACGACGCAGATACTCCTCGACATCGCGGGCGAACATCGCGGGTGTCTCATCATAGCCACCCATCACATTCGGCAGACCCGCATTGGGGTGAGCCGACATTCCGCACTCGCTCACAGCCGACAGACGCTCCAAATAGGGCAACATCTGACGCGCACCGTAGGCGCAATTCAGGCCCATCGTCAGCGGCTCGGCGTGCGCCACCGAAGCATAGAAGGCCTCGACGGTCTGTCCCGTTAATGTACGGCCACTTGCATCGGCCAACGTGCAAGAGATCATCAGGGGGATCTCCACACCCTTCTCATCGCCAAGCTGCTTGATTGCATAGATCGCCGCCTTGGCATTGAGTGTATCAAATACCGTTTCGAGCAACAGCATATCCACGCCCCCCTCGATCAGTGCCTGTGCCTGAACTTTGTACGTCGCAGCCAGATCCTCGAAAGTAACCTCGCGCGCAGCAGGATTATTCACATCGGCCGAAACCGACGCCGTGCGATTAGTGGGGCCCATCGAGCCGGCCACCAGACGCGGTTTAGTAGGATTGGCAGCCGTGTAACGATCCGCCACCTCGCGCGCAACAGCCGCCGCCTGACGATTCAATTCGGCAACATACTCCTCCAAGCCATAGTCAGCCATCGAGACCGCATTGGCATTAAAACTGCACGTCGAAACAATATCGGCTCCCGCCTTGAAATAGGCATCGTGAATCTCGGCTATAACTTCGGGGCGCGTAAGTACCAGCAGGTCATTACACCCCTTCAACGGGGTTGTCCACTCGGCAAAACGCTCTCCGCGATAATCCTCCTCGGTCAATCCATAACGCTGCACCATCGTACCCATACCGCCATCAAGCAGGAGGATACGCTCGGCGAGCAGTGATTCTATCTCTTTTTTACTTTTCATTGTCTATTTAATAACCTCTATTTCAAATAATTTGGGCCAATTCTTGCCCGTTACAAAAATTCGACCGCTCGTCGGATCATAAGCAATACCGTTCAGCACATCGGTCGTCGAGTCCATATCCGTCTCCGAGAGTAGTCCCGCGAGATCCAATACGCCCTCAACCTGCCCCGTCGCAGGATCAATCACAACAATCTTATCGGTCGTATATACATTTGCCCATAGTTTGCCATCGATCCACTCCATCTCGTTAATAAAGCCGAGCGACTGGCCATTATACGTAACCGCAATCGTAGCCTTGCGCTTAAAGGTCGCAGGATCGAGTTTATAGATCTTATCCGAGCCGTCGCTCATATAGAGCCACTCACCATCGGTCGTAATACCCCAGCCTTCGCCCGAATACTTCATCGTGCCGCGCTTTTCGAGCGTCTGCGCATCGTAGATATATGCACGACCCTCGCGCCACGTAAGTTGATAGATAACGCTATCGAACAGTGTCGCGCCCTCGCCGAAGTCGCTTTTGGGCAGATCAACCGAACGCTCCGCACGACCGCTCGCCAGCTCGACACGCATCATCTTCGAGCGACCATACTCGCCCACGCTTTCCCACAGCATACCGTCATTCCAGAACAGGCCTTGCGTATATGAGTTGCGCGAATGGGGATATACATTGCGAATTATATAGTTATAGTTTCTTGGCGTGATAATCGCAGGACGAGCAACCTCATCGGCTGTTGAGAGGTTATTGCTCCGCCCTCCACACGAGAAAAGAGCCACAAGCGGCAGAAGTAAAATTGCCAATCTCATCATCTGATACATATTTATATAATTGAACAAAGATACAAAATCTTCCGAAAGTATCTATTACAAAATCGCTAAAAAACATCTTTCGAGCGATGTTGTCGCTATTTTCGAACAGAAAAGCCACGACGACTACGCCCGACACATAATATTTTGTAAAAAAATTCAATTTTCTTTTTTCGACGTATCATGCTGGTTTCGTTGGAATTAGAGGCTATATGAGAGCCTTTCGATCAAAAATATCGCAAAAAAGAGCTAAAATTCTTTGCGAAAAGTTTGCACAATTAGAAATTCCTACCTACTTTTGCACACCCAAACGGAGTTAATTGCTGTTGTAGCTCAGTGGTAGAGCACTTCCTTGGTAAGGAAGAGGTCACGAGTTCAAGCCTCGTCAACAGCTCAAGAAATGAGACAAGTGTTGCAATATCTGCAACACTTGTTTTTTTTATTAGCGAGGCTTGAACTCGTCAACAGCTCAAAGGAAGACGAAAGTCTTCCTTTTTTTTGTTTATATACCCCTCACTATCAATCAATAAACCACCATATTATCAAAAAAAATATAAAAAGTATATCCGAAGAATACAATCTACGATATTTTTTACTACCTTTGTCATTGCACACGGAGCCTTGCGCGATTTCGCATCGCAAAAGGTGAAAAGGGAATCGGGTGTAAATCCCGAACAATGCCTGTTGCTGTGAGTTCCATTCCGAGAATTGCGGAAGTTAGTTTATCGCTCTCTTTGCCACTGGTGAAAACTGGGAAGGCGCGACAAGCGGAACAAGTCAGAAGACCTGCCTGTGCAATACGTGGATTTTATGCTCGCAGGATTACGGGTAAGAATCAAAACAAGTTTTTAGCCGTAATACATCTATTGCAACAAGCGACATAAAGGCTCGTGTAATATACGTATTGGTATCGTTGTATATCGATTTGTATTGTTTGCGGTTTCATCGAATTCGGGTTTTGAATCTTTAACATTTTGGCAATGTGCCGTATCCTGTTTGCAAGCACAAGATTGGATACGACACTTTTTTTATTAATATTAAAACCAATTTGTTATGAAAAGATTTTTTACGGCTCTTGCGATTGTTGCTATCGCATTGACAACTACAAGTTGTGAGTTTGACCCTTCGGATTTGTGGAACGAGATCGACAGCCTCAAAGAGAAGGTTGAAGCCAATAGCGAGGAGATTGCAACCCTCTCGTCTTTGGTTGATGCGTTGAACAAAGGCAAGGTGATTGTCGGCACCGAGCAGACCGATGCCGGCTACAAACTGCTTTTTAGCGACGGTACAAGTGTAGAGATCAAAAACGGTGCTGACGGCACAGACGGAGCCAATGGCGACTCATTCTTTGTTTCAATCGAGGAGACCGATACGACGGTGATCATTACATTGGCTGATGGTCGCGTGATTACGATCCCAAAAGTTGAGATTCGCGTACTGACCTTCGAGGATGCAGATGCAAAGTTTTCCCCTTATACCATTGCGGGCTGTGGCTATACGATCACAACGTGGTCGGATTTGATCGATGATCCGCAGTATGGCGGTCCGCTGACCTACAACGACTACTCATATACGGGTTACGAGTGGTGCGACGCGGGCAATACCGAGATTGCATCGGGGATTATTGATGGCGGTGCATATTGGAATGGCGGCCACGCAATTTCAGATTACTATATGGAGGATTGTGCTCAAGCAACCTACGAAACGCAGTTTGCTGTTTCAACGGGTACGGTTGGCGCAGCAGGCCACAACGGTTCGAAGAACTTCTGCGTGCAGAATGGCTATGTTGATGATAAGTCGTGGAAAACCGTTGTTCCCTATTTCTATTTTGCTGATGGTGTGGCACGAGTTGTTGATCATATGTTTGTCGTGCCGACCAGCTATGTCTATAACTCGCTATTGAATGGCGATGGCTTCTCTACACCTGCGGGCGATGATACGTGGTATAAGATTGTTGCAACGGGTTATGACGCAAATGACCAAGCAACGGGAACGGCAGAGTTTATGCTGTGCAACGGCAAGGATAACATCGTCAGCGAATGGACCAAGTTCGATCTGTCGAAGTTGGGCAAGGTGGTTAAAATCGAGTTTAACCTTGTTGGTAGCGATGATTTGGTAGGCGATTATGGATTGAATTGCCCTGCCTATTTCGCGTATGACGATGTAGCGGTACGTTTCTAATCAAACACCGACTCTTTTGCCGTTTTTGTGATTATTAACTTTGTATTTGCCAGACATTTAGTAAGTGGCGGCAAAAAGTCGGAATAGGATAGCGATAACGAAAATTCGTTATCGCTATCTTTTTTTTTTAGAGGGAGGGTCGATTACAACCCAAAAACAAAAAAGTCCGAAGATCTCTCTTCGGACTTTCTGCGGTATGGACGAGACTCGAGCCCGCGCTTCGCGCGTGCGGGCTCGCGATGTTTTTATTGACATCCCCACCAAAC
>JAFPAT010000035.1 GCA_017425655.1 Rikenellaceae bacterium
GCCCAATCCCGACGTGCTGTGTAATCGCGAGATTAAGTTCGATGTCTTTCTGAAAGAGGCTCTTAAACTCGGTGCCGACTATGTTGCTACGGGACACTACTGTCGCCGCGACGAGGTGGTGGGCGAAGATGGTCAGGCGCAATACCGACTGCTGGAGGGTAGCGATCCGAATAAAGATCAGAGCTACTTCCTCTGTCAGTTGTCGCAGGAGCAGCTCTCACGCGCGATGTTCCCCGTAGGCGGGCTACTTAAACCGGAGGTGCGACGCATTGCCGAGGAGCAGCATCTGGCAACCGCCAAACGCAAAGATTCGCAGGGCATCTGCTTCGTGGGCAAGGTCGATCTGCCCGTTTTCCTGCAACAAAAACTCGAGAAGCGCAAGGGCAACATCCACGAGATCCTGCCCTCGTGGCGCGGTTACGAACGCAAGGTTGCCGAGGGCAATCTACGTGCGATGTCGGAGCCGTTCAGCTACACGGTGCGCGACGGCAAGAAGATCGGCGAGCACAACGGCGCACACTTCTACACCATCGGTCAGCGCAAGGGCCTGGGCGTTGGTGGCCGCACAGAGCCTCTGTTTGTAATTGCGACCGATGTAGAGCAGAATGTGATCTATATGGGTCAAGGTGATGACCACCCCGGATTGTATCGTCGCGCGTTGCATATCTCTGAAAATGAGATTCATTGGGTGCGTCCCGCATTAGCTATGGCCGAGGGTGAACGTCGTCGCTACGAGGTACGTATTCGCTATCGCCAGCCATTGCAGGGAGCAGAATTGATCCGCACGAAGGATGGCCTTTACATTCTGTTCGACGAGCCGCAGCGTGGTGTTACGGCAGGTCAGTTTGCCGCGTGGTACGATGGCGACGAATTGGTCGGTTCGGGCGTGATCGAGCGATAGAATCGTAGAATTCCCATTTCGGAATTTCGATAACAAAATAAGAGCTACACCCTACGGGTGTGGCCTTTTTTGTTGCACTTTTGAACCGATGATGCAGCCCCAAAAACCAATTTTGAACAAAAAAGGTGGGCAAACATTGTTTTTTCGTAAAAATTAGGTCGTGATCTTTGGGCATTTGCAGAAAATTTGCTAATTTCGCAAACTTGAAGTGCAATAAAGACAATTAACTAATTATCATCAAATAATCGTTAGAAAAAATGTCAAACGTAAAAAGAGTTTACACCTTCGGTAACAAAGAGGCCGAGGGTAATGGCAAAATGAGAGAACTGCTGGGTGGCAAGGGTGCTAACTTGGCAGAGATGAACTTGATCGGTATCCCCGTACCTCCGGGCTTTACCATCACCACCGACGTTTGCTCGGAGTACTATCAGTACGGTAAGGAGAAGATCGTTGAGATGCTCCGTCCCGAGGTTGAGAAGGCTATGAAGGGTATCGAGGAGCTGACCGGCCGCAAGTTCGGCGACCCCGTAACTCCGCTGCTCGTATCGGTTCGTTCGGGTGCTCGCGCATCGATGCCCGGTATGATGGACACCATCCTGAACCTGGGTCTGAACGACGACGCTGTTGAGGCTATCTCGAAGTTGTCGGGCAACGCACGTTTCGCTTGGGACTCGTACCGCCGTTTCGTACAGATGTACGGCGACGTAGTTCTGGGCATGAAGCCCGTAAGCAAGGAGGATCAGGATCCCTTTGAGGTTATTATCGACGAGTTGAAGGAGGAGCGTGGCGTTCAGAACGACACCGACCTCACAACCGACGACTTGAAGGTTCTGGTTGCTCGTTTCAAGGCTGCTGTTAAGGAGCAGACCGGTTCGGACTTCCCCGTATGCCCCTGGGAGCAGTTGTGGGGTGCTGTTTGCGCAGTATTCGGTTCGTGGATGAACGAGCGCGCAATCCTCTATCGTAAGCTCAACAACATCCCCGCAGAGTGGGGTACCGCAGTAAACGTACAGGCAATGGTATTCGGTAACATGGGTGATAACTCGGCTACCGGTGTTGCTTTCTCGCGTGATGCTGCTACCGGTGAGAACCTCTTCAACGGTGAGTATCTGATCAACGCACAGGGTGAGGACGTAGTTGCAGGTATCCGCACCCCGCAGCAGATCACCATCGAGGGTTCGAAGCGTTGGGCAAAGGCACAGAACATCTCGGAGGAGGAGCGTGCATCGAAGTATCCTTCGCTCGAGGAGGTTATGCCCGAGGTTTACAAGGAGCTTGACGAGATTCAGCACCACTTGGAGGAGTACTTTACCGATATGCAGGATATCGAGTTCACCATTCAGGACGGTAAGTTGTGGATGTTGCAGTGCCGTAACGGTAAGCGTACCGGTGCAGCTATGGTGAAGATCGCAATGGATATGTTGGCAGAGGGTCTGATCGACGAGAAGACCGCTGTTCTGCGTTGCGAGCCCGCGAAGCTCGACGAGCTGTTGCACCCCGTATTCGACAAGGCTGCAATGAAGAACGCAAAGGTTCTGGTTAAGGGTCTGCCCGCATCGCCGGGTGCTGCTACCGGTCCCGTAGTATTCTTCGCAGAGGATGCAGAGAAGGTTGCTGCAACCGGTCAGAAGGCTATCTTGGTTCGTATCGAGACTTCGCCCGAGGACTTGAAGGGTATGTTGGATGCTGCCGGCATCTTGACCCAGCGCGGTGGTATGACTTCGCACGCAGCCGTAGTTGCTCGTGGTATGGGTAAGTGCTGCGTTTCGGGTGCAGGTGAGTTGCAGATCGATTATAAGGCTCGCACTATCAAGATCGGTGAGTACACCATCAAGGAGGGCGATTGGATTTCGTTGAACGGTTCGACCGGTGAGGTTTACCTCGGTCAGGTTGCAACCCAGGCTGCTGATTTGAGCGGCGACTTCGGCAAGCTGATGGAGCTGGCTGGCAAGTACGCTACAATGAAGGTTCGCGCTAACGCTGATACTCCGAAGGATGCAGAGCAGGCATTTGCATTCGGCGCAGAGGGTATCGGTCTGTGCCGTACCGAGCATATGTTCTTCGAGGGCGACCGTATCAAGGCTGTTCGCGAGATGATTTTGGCTGATGACGAGGACGGTCGTCGTGTAGCTCTGGCGAAGTTGTTGCCTATCCAGCGTGGTGACTTCGAGGGTCTGTTCAAGGCTATGAAGGGCTATCCCGTGATCGTACGTCTGCTCGATCCCCCTCTGCACGAGTTTGCTCCCAACACCGCGAAGGAGCAGCAGGAGATGGCTGACGAGTTGAATATCCCCGTTGAGAAGGTTGCTGCTCGCGTAGAGTCGCTGCACGAGGTTAACCCGATGCTGGGCCACCGTGGTTGCCGTCTGGGTAACACCTATCCCGAGATTACCGAGATGCAGGCTCGCGCTATCATCGAGGCTGCTATGAACGTGAAGGCTACCGGTATCGACGTGAAGGTTGAGATTATGGTTCCCCTGGTAGGTAACCACAAGGAGCTCCGTTACCAGAAGAACATCATCGACCGCGTTGCTAACGAGGTATTCGCAGAGCGCAACGATAAGATCGACTACTTGGTAGGTACTATGATCGAGGTTCCCCGCGCAGCAGTTACCGCTAACCAGATTGCAGAGGTTGCCGAGTTCTTCTCGTTCGGTACTAACGACTTGACCCAGATGACTTTGGGCTTCTCGCGCGACGATATCGCGAAGTTCCTGCCCGTATATCTCGACAAGGGTATCTTGAAGAACGACCCGTTCCAGATCCTCGATCGCAACGGTGTTGGTCAGTTGATCCGTGAGGCTGTATTCAAGGGTCGTAGCACTCGCGAGACCTTGAAGTGCGGTATCTGCGGTGAGCACGGTGGTGAGCCTTCGTCGGTAGAGTTCTGCCACCACGCAGGTTTGAACTACGTATCTTGCTCGCCTTTCCGCGTGCCCATCGCACGTCTGGCAGCAGCTCACGCAGCTTTGACCGAGAAATAAGAGGTTAACACTGATTTAACCAAATATTGCAAAGATGGCCACTCCCAACGGGGTGGCCATTTTGTTGCTGGGAGGGGCAATCACTACTATATGAAAAGCACGCCTTTCAAGGCGTGTCATCATTGGCGGGTCGGCCTTTGGCCGAGCTCCCCACCCGCCAATAATGAAATTCGATCCAAACAAAAAGCCACACCCTTTTGGAGTGTGGCTTAATTTTGAACTTTGATTATTGGTTTAGAAGTACTTAATCTCCTTGCCTTCGATCGCCGAAATTAGGTTGTTGGCAACCGAACTTGCACCGATACGGAACAGTTCGGGAGTGAGCCACTCCTTGCCGAGTGTCTGCTCAACGATGGTGTAATAGAGCGCAGCATCCTCGGCAGTGCGCACGCCACCTGCCGCCTTGAAACCGACCTTGCGACCCGTTTTCTCGTAGTAGTCGCGGATAGCCTCACACATCACAACTGCTGCTTCGGGAGTCGCCGCAACATCAATCTTACCGGTCGAGGTCTTCACGAAGTCGGTGCCTGCCATCATCGACAGCAACGATGCCTTGCGAATCAGTTCAGGCGTTTTCAGTGCTCCCGACTCGATGATGACCTTCAAAACAACGTCCGAAGCCTCCTCACGCAACACCTCGATCTCCGATGCCATCTCATCAAGGCGACCTTCGAGCAGTTCGCCCACATTGATCACGATGTCGATCTCATCAGCGCCATTCTCAATCGCCATAGCCGTTTCGAGCACCTTCACTTCGAGGAAAGTCTGCGATGCGGGGAAGCCACCCGACACGCTGGTAATGCGCATAGGCGTACCATCTACGGCCAATCCAACCGTCTCAACGAAAGGAGGATAGACACAAATCGATGCTACGTTGGGGATATGCGGATAATCGATATAGAACTCTGCTGCACGACGAGCAAAGCGCGTTACCGACTCAACCGAATCGGTACAAGCCAACGTTGTAAGGTCGATAGTCGAATAGCAGAATTTATAGACATCTGTAGTCTCATTTGCCTTGGCTGCCACACGAGCCGCTGCCACCTTCTCGGCTACCTCCTCAACGGTCGGAGCAGGTGCATACTCTTGGAGTTTGGTTGCGTATTCCATATATGATTGTTTTATTTATTGCACAATAGGTACGTTAGTGCAAATATACGAATTTTTTCGAAAAATCCACTACCCTGTCGCCTTTTTACTCTTCCGACTCGATATTGGCAAGCAAGCGACGCATTGAGGCAATGAATTTTTCAGCCGAGCTTGACCCCACCAGCCGACCAACAACCTCGCCCTCGGAATTAATAACCAAGCAGGTCGGAATACTGCGCACTCCATTAGCCTGTGCAAGCAGTGCGCCCGTAGCTTTATCGACATCGTAACGCACTGATACAAAGCGCGGATTCATAAATTCGCCCACCTCTTCGGTCGCCAATATTCGCTCCATATAGCGACACGGAGCACACCAGGTTGCAAACAGTTCGACAAAGAGATATTTATCCGATGCGGTGGCCTCCGAAATCATCTCGTTGAGTGTTCCTTCGCGGAATTCGACACCCCCTTTGGCCGATACGCCGATAGCCATCGAGAGTACCAGAGCCACAATCAAAAGATACTTTTTCATACAAAAATTATATAAAAGTTACCCCTCGACCCTTCAAAACGTGTGCCCAAATGCACTACTCTTTATCGACCCCCAGAGTCGAAAGCAGACCACACGCAGCCTTAATATCCTCGCCACGCGAACGACGGATCGTAGTCATAATACCCTTGCGGATCAGCGCATCGCGAAAGGCCTCCATCTGCGGCTGCGGAGGGCTGAAATAGGGCGAGTCGGGGATCTTATGGAAGCGGATCAGATTGATACGGCAAGCCACACCGTTGAGCAGTCGAGCTAGCTCGGCCACGTGGCGCGGCGAATCGTTCAGACCACTCATCACAATATACTCGAAACTCACACGACGCTGGTGCGTAAAGTCGTATTGACGCAACACCTTCATCACCTCGGCTATCGGATACGGCTTCTCGATCGGCATAATTTGCTGACGCTCTTCGTGGAACGGATTATGCAGACTTACAGCCAGATGCACCGATGATTCATCAAGGAATCGCTTGAGCGAAGGCAATACTCCTGCCGTCGAAACGGTAATGCGCGTAGGGCTCCAAGCATAACCCCAATCCGAGGTGAGAACGTCGAGCGAACGCAACACATTATCGAGATTATCGAAGGGCTCGCCCATACCCATATATACGATATTGGTCAATCGCTCACGCTCGGGTAGCGAGGCTATCTGATTCAAAATTTCGAGCACCGAAAGAGAGTGATGCAACCCCTGACGCGATGTCATACAGAAACGGCAACCCATACGACAACCTGCCTGTGAAGAGACGCAAAGCGTAGCTCGATCGCCATCGGGAATATAGGCCGATTCGATATGGCGACCCGACGTCTCGGTCGAATAGAGATATTTGCGCGTTCCATCCTCCGAAGCACTCACCGCAAGCGGAGGCGTAAGGCCGATATCGTAACGCTCTGCGAGTCGCGCACGCGCTGCTGCCGAGAGGTCAGTCATCGCCCCGATCTCGGTAACATGTCGTTTGTAAAGCCATCGAGCCATCTGCCCCGC
This sequence comes from Rikenellaceae bacterium, assembly GCA_017425655.1. GTDB lineage: Bacteria > Bacteroidota > Bacteroidia > Bacteroidales > Rikenellaceae > Alistipes. Next base: position 6,510 of record JAFPAT010000035.1, read on the forward strand.
AGCGAAGCGCGGGAGCCCGAATTCGGCCGCTATGGCTTGCAACTCCGAGAGATTTTTGCCGTATAAATGTTCCATAAAATCTGCTTAAAATGCCCTGTTAGCGGGTCGCCGAGTGCAAATATATGGATTTTTTGAGTTTTTTTTGAGCAAAACTATTTTTTTTCCAATATTGTTACTATATTTGTAGTGCAACAAATGATGTTTTTCGACGAAAACAATTAAAAATTAATTAATAATGCAAATCAAAAAATCACCCAAAGCTGACCTTAACAACAAGAAAGGTCTGTTCCTTGAAATTGGTATGATCTTGGCGTTGCTGCTCACTATCGGTTGCTTCGCATACACCCAGAAGGAGCGTGTAGTTGAGATCATCGAGACTAATTTGACCGTTGTCGAGGAGGAAATCACCGACATCACCACACAGGATCAGAAGCCGCCCGAGCCTCCCAAGAAGGTTGAGATGCAGGTTCTGTCGGACGTGTTGAACGTCGTTACCAATGACACCAAGATTGAGACCGAGTTCGACTTTACCGAGTTCTCGGATGATATCGAGATCGTTCAGAACATCGAGGTTGTTGAGGAGGTTGTTGAGGATGACGCTCCCTTCATCATCGCAGAGGAGATGCCCAAGTTCCAGGGTGGTGATCTGATGAAGTTCCGTTCGTGGGTTCAGGGCAAGTTGAAGTACCCCGTAATCGCACAGGAGAACGGTATTCAGGGTAAGGTTACCTTGACCTTCGTTATCGAGCGCGATGGTTCGCTGACCAACATCCAGGTTATGCAGAGCCCCGACCGCGCACTTGCTGATGAGGCTGTTCGCGTACTCCAGTCGTCGCCCAAGTGGACTCCCGGTAAGCAGCGTAACTCGCCCGTACGTGTACGCTACACTCTGCCCGTAGAGTTCCGTATCCAGTAATCGGATCATAGAATTACACACTATATGAGGGTGTCCCCAATGGAGGGATACCCTCGTTTTTGAAATATATAGAACGCAACTGCAAGCGCGTTCGTTATTAGACTCGTATTTAGAACTTACGAAGCCAATGGCTGAAAACAAAAACAATACAACAACTGCCACCGAGATCGCCGAGGTCGATCCGCGCCGTCGCGCTGTGCTCGTTACGGTAATTACCGACCGTTCGAAGCAGCGACAAGCCGAAGAGTACCTCGACGAGTTGGAGTTTCTGGCCGAAACCGCAGGTATCGTTACTGTGCGCCGCTTTATGCAGATGCTCCCCTCGCCCAACTCGCGCATCTATGTCGGACCGGGTAAGTTGGAGGAGATTGCGCAATTCTGCGAGGAGAATGCTATCGATATAGTCATCTTCGACGACGAGCTCTCGCCTTCGCAGACGCGCAACATTGAGAAGGCACTCCCCTGCCTCACGCAGGATCGCACACGACTGATTCTCGACATCTTCGTTTCGCGCGCCCAGACCGCATACGCAAAGACACAGGTTGAGGTGGCGCAACTCGAATATATGTTGCCGCGACTGACGGGTATGTGGACTCACCTCGAACGTCAGCGAGGTGGTACGGGTACTCGTGGCGGCGCAGGTGAGCGCGAGATCGAGACCGACCGCCGTATCGTCCGCAACCGTATCTCGAAGTTGAAAGAGGATCTGAAAAAGATCGATCGCCAGATGGCAGTGCAACGTAGCAATCGTGGCCAGATGGTACGTGTATCGCTGGTCGGCTACACCAATGTAGGTAAATCGACACTGATGAACTTGTTGAGTAAGAGCGATGTATTTGCCGAGAATAAGCTCTTTGCAACTCTCGACACAACGGTACGCAAGGTGGTTTTCGATAACCTTCCCTTCCTGCTTTCGGACACCGTTGGTTTCATTCGTAAGTTGCCGACACAGCTGGTCGAGTCGTTCAAATCGACTCTCGACGAGGTGCGTGAGGCTGATCTGCTGCTGCACGTAGTCGATATTTCGCACCCCGGCTTCGAAGAGCAGATGGATGTGGTGAAGCAGACTCTGCGCGAGATTGGCGCAGGCGACAAGCCGACATTTATCATCTTCAACAAGATCGATGCCTATACCTATATTAAGAAAGATGAGGATGATCTGACCCCCGCAACACGCGAAAACCTCTCGCTCGATGATCTGAAACGTACATATATGGCTTCGACCGATGCGCCATGTATCTTTATTTCGGCTCTTGACCGACAAAATATTGATAAGCTGCGTCAGGATCTCTACGCGATGGTTCGCGAGATCCACGCAGGTCGTTATCCGTTCAATAATTTCTTATACTAAATAGTCTAACCTATAAAACTTCAATAAGCTATGTTGCACATTCTCAATGAACAGAACTCGATTCTGAACAAATTTATCGCCGAAATGCGCGATCGCCAGATTCAAGTCGATAGTATGCGTTTCCGCCGTAACCTCGAACGTATGGGCGAGGTAACCGCTTACGAGATCAGCAAAACGCTTGACTACACAGCCAAGATTGTCGAGACTCCCCTCGGCGAGGCAAGTGTAATGCAGGTGAGCGATCAGGTAGTTGTGGCTACGATTTTGCGAGCAGGTCTGCCCTATCATCAGGGTTTTCTGAACTACTTCGACGATGCGCAAAATGCATTTGTTTCAGCATATCGCAAGTATAGCAAGGATGGTAAATTTAAGATTAAGGTTGAATATATTTCGTGCGGTAGCTTGGAGGGTAAGATTCTGATTCTGGCCGACCCGATGTTGGCAACGGGCTCGTCGATTGTGCTCACCTACGAGGCTCTGGTCGAGAAGGGCGGAATGCCTAAACACACTCATATTGCGGCAGTTATCGCCAGCGAGGAGGGTGTTGATTACGTCAAGCAGCATATGTCCGAGAAGACAACGACGATCTGGTGCGGCGCGGTTGACGAGGAGCTGACCTCGAAGTCGTATATCGTTCCCGGCATCGGCGATGCGGGCGATTTGGCCTACGGCGAGAAGTTGTAATACTCCTATTCTCTAACGAAAAAAGCCGCACCCCAAAAGGTGCGGCTTTTTCGTTGAGCGCGAGAGGATTACACGGTCATAATCTCCTTCTCCTTTGCATCGAGCATAGCATCGAGTTTCTTCGAGTACTTGTCGATAACCTTCTGTGCTTCGCCCTCGCCAGCCTTAGCCTCATCCTCGGGCATACCGTCTTTCTGCGCCTTCTTGAACGCATCGACAGCATCACGACGAATATTACGCAAGGTTACACGTGCATTTTCGGCACTGCCACGCACCTGCTTAACGAGCTGCTTACGGCGCTCCTCGGTCAGAGGAGGCATCGTCAAGCGGATCTGCTCGCCATTGTTAGACGGTGCAAGACCGATGTTCGAGTCAATAATTGCCTTCTCGATAGCACGAATCAGATTCTTCTCCCAGGGCTGGATAATAACAGTCTTGGCATCGGGAACGGTTACACTTGCAACCTGCGACACGGGGGTCGGTGCGCCATAGTAATCAACCATTACGCCATTCAGGAGGTTGGTGCTGGCCTTGCCTGCACGTACGTTCGACAGTTCATCTTCGAAATAGTCGAGCGCCTTCTGCATCTTCGACGATGCATTGTCGAGGATCTGTTTGGTTTGTTCAGTCATAGTTGTATCTGTTTTAAGTAATTATTTCTTTGCGTTTTTGATCGTCTCTTCGATCTTCTTGACCATCTCATTGAATGGCTGTGGAGCGTAGCCAACCTCGTAATAGACAATCGTTCCGTCGGGACCGATCAGGTAGTTACGCGGAATACCCGTGCGGGCAAACAAAGGGAAGATCTCGGTGGCAATGTCGAGGCCTGTATCAAATTTGTAACCCTTCTTCGTGCGCCACGTCTTCACCACCTCGGGCTTCTCGCCTCGCGAAATGGGCAGAAAAACAAACTCCTCATCGGCAAAACGCTCGATGATCTCCTTCTCAACGCGAGTCATCTCGGCATTGCAGGGAGGGCACCACGTAGCCCAAAAATTAATCAAAACGGTCTTACCACGCAGCGAGTCGATCGAAATCTCATCGCCGTCAAGCATTTGAACCGTAAACGAAGGGCACTGATCGCCCACCTTTGCCACTGCATCGGGATCTGCGCTAATATTCTGCGTATAGCGTGCAGCAATCACTGCAGCCGACGAAATGGTCAGCAGTGCCAATATCGCAAAAATTATCTTCTTCATAGTTTTCAGCGCTATTAGAGTTTAACCAACGTGCCGATCTTCTCATCCGACAGCACACGCGCGAGATTACCCTCGGTGTCCATATCGAAGACGATGATCTGCAACTTATTCTCGCGGCAAAGCGTAAATGCGGTCTGATCCATAACCTTCAGACGGCGATCGAGAACCTCATCAAAGGTGATCTCATCGAACTTCGTAGCGGTCGGATCCTTCTCGGGATCAGCCGTATATACACCATCAACACGTGTGCCCTTCAACAGCACCTCGCACTCCAACTCCACACCACGCAGAGCCGAAGCCGAGTCGGTCGAGAAGAAGGGATTCGACGTACCGCCACCAACAATCACCACGTAACCCGCCTCCATCAACTCCAATGCGCGAGCCTTCGAGTAGTACTCGCCGATAGGCTCCATACGGATCGAGGTCAGCACACGAGCCTTAACGCCTGCATCCTCCAGAGCCGACTGCAGCGCCAGCGAGTTGATGATCGTCGCCAACATACCCATCTGGTCGCCCTTCACGCGGTCGAAACCGCGGCTCACGCCACTCAATCCACGGAAAATGTTACCACCACCGATCACAATACCGATCTGCACACCCGTTGCCGCTACATCGCGGATCTGACGTGCATACGAGGTCAGTACGTCGGTCGAAAGACCATATTTCTGTTCGCCCATCAGCGACTCGCCGCTGAGTTTGAGCAATATACGTTTGTATTTCATAGCTGTTATTCGTTATTGTATTTTCGTTATTTTGTACTCTCCATCAATTTCATCAACTCGTCGTACTTCGGCGTAAGGATGATCTCCGTACGACGATTCTTGGCGCGAGCCTCGGCCGTCTTACCCTCGGCTACGGGCAACGACTCACCACGACCAGCCGCGATGATTCGTTCGGGGGCTATCTCCTTGTTTTCGAGCAACAAACGCACCACCGTTGTAGCTCGCTTGGCGCTCAAATCGAGATTATCTTTCAGGTAAGCATTGGGCGTATAGCGCACGTCGTCGGTATGACCCTCAACCATCACATTGATATCGGGATTGGCAGCCAGCACCTTCGACAAATCGCGCACCGCCTTCTCGCCATCGCGACCAATCTCGTAGCTACCCGAACGGAAGAGCAGTTTATCCTCCATCGAGACATAGACCTTACCGTCGCGTGTCGAGATTGTAAGTCCCTTACCCTCAAAACCTAACAGAGCATCACTCACCTGTCGACGAATTGAGGCAATGGCCTCCTCGCGTGCCTGCAACAGAGCCTCCAACTCGGCTACGCGCTGCGAAC
>JAFPAT010000036.1 GCA_017425655.1 Rikenellaceae bacterium
CTCCGAGTGCTATGACATCGCCCTCTGTTACAGTTATTATGCTGCCAAATAGATATGCCGCCAAATCTCCTGCGACATATCCCGGACGAAGATTCATAAAGACGATGCCTATTGCCATTCCTACCGACCAAACAATGCCGATTGCCGAGTCTTGACGGATGCGTCCGCGTTCGCTTGCCCATTCAATGCCGAGGGCTGCTGCAACGGCAAAAAGTAATGCACCGACAATCGGATTTGTATTAGCATAGAGAGCTATGCCCAGACCTCCAAATGACGAGTGGGTAATTCCACCACTTAAAAATACCATACGGCGGGCTACAATGTAGGTGCCGACAATGCCACATGCAATGCCGGATAGAATACAGGCAAACAGCGCATTGCTTAAGTGTTGGTATTGTATTATGTCGTTAATAAAATCCATAAACGTCAAATAATCGCGCGTACGTGCGCGTATCAACCTGCAAATTTACGACATTTCGCCGACCTCGCCAAATTCGCAGCTATATTTCTATGTTTATCGAGCCCTTTGTTGGGAATATTTGTTGTTGAAGATTGTTTTTGTGTCATTTTTTGTAACTTCGCACTATTAAACGAAAGATTAATTCTATGGAAGAGAATCGTGGTCGCCGAGTTAGTTTTCATACTCTCGGTTGTAAATTGAACTTCTCGGAGAGCTCGACGTTGGCGCGCCAATTCGAGCAGAATGGTTATGTTCGAGTGGCGAGCGAACGAGAGGCTGATGTTTGCGTGATAAATAGTTGCTCGGTAACCGAGCACGCCGATAAAAAATGCCGTAACCTGGTGCGCAAAATTCATCGTCGTAACCCTTCGGCAATTATCGCTGTAACGGGTTGCTACGCCCAACTTAAACCGAATGATATTGCGGCAATTGAAGGTGTTGATATTGTATTGAGTAACAATGATAAAGGTGATTTATATCAACGAGTAGCTGAACTTGCGGGAAGAAAGTCGGCTACCCCATTTGTTACCTCCTGCCAGACGGCTGAATTGACGCGATTCTTTGCTTCTTTTTCGAGTGGCGACCGTACGCGAACATTCTTGAAAGTTCAGGACGGCTGCGACTATAAATGTGCCTATTGTACGATCCATTATGCGCGTGGATCAAGCCGCAATATGCCCATTGCCGATTTAGTTGAAGAGGCTCGTGAAATTGCACGCCTGGGTCAAAAGGAGATCGTCATTACGGGCATCAATACGGGAGATTTTGGTCGCACTACAGGCGAAAGTTTCTATGATCTTCTCTGTGCGTTGGATAAGGTTGAGGGAATCGAACGCTATCGAATTTCGTCGATTGAGCCTAATCTGCTGACTGATGAAATTATCGAATTGTGTGCTCGCTCGAAGAAGTTCCAGCCCCATTTCCATATCCCATTACAGAGCGGTTGCGATAGTGTTTTAGCTCGAATGAGAAGACGTTATACTACAGCACGTTACGCCAATCGAATTGAAGCAGTACGTAAATTGATGCCAGATGCATTTATTGGTATAGATGTTATTGTTGGATTCCCCGGTGAGACGGATGAAAATTTCCAAACGACATATGACTTCTTGGAGAAACTGGCTCCTGCCTATCTGCACATCTTCCCATTCTCGGAGCGACCGAATACGCCTGCAATTTCGATGCCCGATAAGGTGCCGTCGCAGGTTTCAGCCGAGCGTGTTAAGCGTTTGGAGGAGCTCTGTCATCGTCTGAATCGAGATTTTTGTATGCGCCACGTGGGACAACGTGCAGAAGTGCTGTTTGAGGGTCCTGCCAAAGGTGGTATGATGTCGGGCTTTACAGCTAACTATATCAAGGTGCTTGCGCCCTATGATCGAGAGAAAATTAATGCCATTGTGTCGGTAGAATTGGATTCTGTGGCGGATAATTGCGATATGATTGCACATTTAGTGTAGAAAATTGCAGAAAATGTGTATATTTGCAGATTAGAGTACGTATAAAATACGTAACGAATTGTAAAATCAAGATTTCAACACTGAATTTCGATGAAAGGATTGCGTAAAAAAGTCGTAATAGGTTTCGGTTGTATCGTACTGCTTTTGGCCTTTTCGGGCCTTGTTTCGATGCTGGAACTTGGTCGTTTGAGCCGCGATGCAGAGGAGATCTTTGGCGCAAGTTCACGTAATGTCGAGTTGGCGCAGGATATGTTGGATGCGGCGCAGAGTCAGCATACAACGCTAATGCACGTAGCTGTATTTGGACAATATGAGTTTGCCGATTCGTGTCGTCATAGCTCTGCGCGATTGGTTGCTACGCTTGAGCAGGCTCGCGAAGAGATTTATGATGCAACTTCACTCGATTCGCTTTCGGCTGCCACGTTGCGACTGACGACGACTGTCGAAGATTTCTTGGCTGTAGAGCCTCCTATCGAGCGCACTGATTCACTGATTCGCGTTAATGCGGCTTGGTTTAGTCGTCAATATGAGAGCGACTATATGGAGTTGCATAACGCTGTGAAAGACTATATTACCTCGATGCAGGGTACGCTTGCGCCGCGCACCGAGCTCTTGAAGAAGAATGCCTATCGAACGGTTATGCCTGTATTGATAACGCTGATTGTAACCATCCTGATTGTGCTGATGCTCTATTACTTTGTTGATTGCTATGGTGTTAGGCCTATAACTGAACTGAATAAGCGTCTTGATGATTATTTGCGATATAAGCTGCCTTTTACAACCAAGAGTGAATATGTCGATGAACTTTCGTCGATTAAGGAGCAGATTGAGGTGCTGATCACGCGAAACAAAAAACGTATAGACGACTAACCGAACGAATACCACGAAATATGCGATTGAGCATTATATTTAGATACATCGGTATTGTGATGCTGTTTCTGGCGCTCTTTATGTTAGCGTCGGCAGGAGTATCGTATGTCAATCACATAGATACGGCATTCTATCCGTTGCTTATCTCGTTTATGCTCACGTTGGTACTTGGCGTATTCCCATTGATATTCGTAAATAAGGATTCGAATGCGACGATGACTAATAAAGAGAGCTACTGCATTGTCGTTGGTGCTTGGTTGCTGGCTTGTGTGGTCGGCATGTTTCCTTATCTGATTTGGGGCGGTGAGTTCTCACTTATTAATGCGTGGTTTGAGAGTGTGTCGGGCTTTACGGCTACGGGAGCCTCTATTTTGAATAATATTGAAGCTCTTCCCCGAGGGTTGCTCTTCTGGCGTTCTACAACCAACTGGATCGGTGGTATTGGTGTTGTCATCTTTGCGATGATGATTCTTCCTACTCTGGGCCGAACAAAGGCATCGCTCGCCAGCCTTGAAATCTCCTCGATGGCGAAGGATAATTATCACTATCGTTCGCAGCAGTTGATTCGTATTCTAATTACGACCTATATTGTAGTTACGGTGCTGTGTATGGTCTTCCTAAAAATTGCGGGAATGACTTGGTTTGATTCGTGTACGCATGCAATGTCGGCTGCGGCAACAGCTGGATTCAGTACCAAGAATGCAAGTATCGGCCATTTTAATAGCCCGATTATAGAACTGATTTTGGCAATTACAATGCTGATTTCGGCCATTCATTATGGATTGGTCTTTGCAACTCTTTCGGGCAAGCAGAATAATATTTTCCGCGCCGAAGTCGTTAGAATCTACTTCTTTACGGTTTTATCCTGCTCGCTTTTGGTTGCTGTCAGCCTGCGTTTGGCGGACATCTACCCTACGTTCATTACCTCGTTAAGACACTCATTCTTTCAGGTTGTTTCGATTTCGACCACTGCGGGCTTCGCTACAGCCGATACCAATCTTTGGACTCCGTTAGCGGTGGCGATATTGGTCTTTTTATCGCTGGTTGGTGCGTGTGCAGGTTCAACAACAGGCGGTTTGAAGTTTGATCGTCTGTTGCTTGCTGCAAAGGCTGTTAAGGCGCGTGTGATTCAGCAACAGCATCCTAACGCTATCGTGCGCATTAAGATTGATGGTGTGATTCAGCGTACTGATACTGTCGGTACAGTTATGACTTTCATTGTATTCTATATTTTGTTAATACTTGTAGGTGTCTTTGTCAATTCACTGTTTGGCGTGGATCTTACCACGGGCTTTACGTCGGCAATCTCTTGTGTGTCGAATGTGGGTCCGGCCTTTGGCGAAGTTGGCTCAATATTGAACTACTCTACTGTGCCGACGACGGTGAAGTTTGTCGATACATTGCTGATGCTGTTTGGTCGTTTAGAGATCTTCGGATTGATTCAGCTCTTTTTGATTAAATGGTGGGTTTAGAAATTTGACTATGAAGAAATCGATTATATTACTCTTTTCA
>JAFPAT010000037.1 GCA_017425655.1 Rikenellaceae bacterium
GTATATCCACTTGAAGAACAAGCGCCCCGAGATCGGTGGTACTTGGCACGTGGGTAGCAAGAGCTATTTGACCGATGACAAGATTATTGTTGCAGAGGCAAATGGTGTGTATGATGTATGGTATTCGGCAGTATCGAATGGTAAGATCGTTAACTCGACCCCCGTTCAGGTTACCGTAACCAACGTATTCGATCCTTGGATGGGTCTGTTGACTGGCGCAGAGAACAAGGCTGATATGTCGGCATCGAAGGAGTGGGGTTTCCGCACCGATCTGTCGGCAGTCTGCGATATGTGTGCTCACGGCTGGTGGAAGGCTACATCGGCAGGTTATACTCCTGAGTCGTTCTCGGGTGTAACTTGGTGGAATAACATCACTTTTGACGCTGCTGGTGATCAGCGAATGGTATTTGCTGTTGATGGCAACAAGCTTACCACTTTCGATGCAGCCGGTGCGCAGATGAATGAGGGTACCTTCGCGTTCTCGCACGAACAGCCTGAGGATCTCGTTCAGGGTATCTTGACGACTACTTGCCCCACTATCGGTAGCGAGTTTGACGATAATGGTCAGGGTGATAACAACCGTTTCTATATCTTGACCCTTACCGACAAGTATATGACTCTGTACCAGTGGCAGTCGTCTAGTCCTGGTGCAGACTGGGGCGACTGCTCGTGGCGAGTTGTTTACGAGGCTAAGTAAGTCGATGTTCTGAAAAAGATAAGTTCGTCTTATCTTAAAACCAATAGACTTTTTTCGAGAGAGCCTGTCCTGTTAGTGGGACAGGCTCTTATTTTTTTATGTGCATTACCGCATCTTTTATGTGCATTTTCACGGTGAAGAATATTTGGCACTTACCCAATTTTTTCATATTTTTGTAGTATTAATAAAACTATCCCCAAATGGCACGACGAATCGCTTATATACTACTTGTATTGTTCTTTGCTGTCGGTTGTGAGTCTTCGCCTACGATGGTAATTCGAGGCACTGCTCCGACGGAGTGCAATGGGCTGAATGTCTATTTGGTTCCCCAGCCGTTCCCAAAAGCCGAGCAGGTCGATTCGACGGTTATTCGCAATGGCCGCTTTGAGTTTAAGGTCGATGCGTCGCAGGTGCGAATGAGCGATATTACGATTTCGCGCAAGAGCAAGGTGCCGTTTCAGCGATTGTTGGTCGTTGTCGAGCCGGGTGAGCTGGAGGTTGAGATTGGTGAGGTGAGCCATAGTCGAGGTACGCCTTTGAATGATGAGCTGTCCGAGTGGAAACGAGTGATGAGCGAGGCGGGTAATCGCGCTGATGAGTTGCGTGCCGAGATTACCCTGCAGAGTGATGAGGCGGTGATCGATTCGCTCAAAGCAGAGATGCAGCGAGGTTATCAGGTGGCAGGACAGCGTACGATCGAGATTATCGAACGCAACCTTAATCCGTTGGGAGGATTTCTGTATATGATAAATGAGCGTACGTTCGATAGTGAGTTGCGTCAGTACCTGGTTGATCTCGGTATCGAAGAGTGGAAACCCAAAAGAGAGAAGTAGCCAACTATGAAGACCAACCCAACAAGAGCGCAACGCTGGTTGCAAGTGATAATGGTGGCGGTGGCAATGGCTGCCGGCTGGTGTTGGTTTGCATTTGGAGTGCCTTATACGCTCTACACCAAAGAACAATTGGTGCTCTTTGTCGCTGATATGGCGGCAGTATCCGAATATCTGGGTCGCCCTGCATTGATCGCATCTATTTTGGGCGACTATCTAACACAATTCTATCTTCTTATTGGTGGTGCCGCCACGATTCTTACGCTGTTTATGCTGCTGCTATGGTGTGGCGCGCGTAGGGTGTTAAGAGGTTTTGGCGCGAGCCCGTTGGCGGCGACGGCGTGGGCATTGTTGCCCGTTGCAACGGAGGTGGCACTGAATGGCTATTTGGAGTATCCGCTCTCGATGACCATTGCGTCGGTGATGGCTGTATGGACACTTGCCGCTTGGATGTGTCTGCGCGAAGGGGCAGTGAAATATATCGTTGCGTTCATGCTGGCTGCTGTGATCTATTGGCTGGCAGGTGCGCACGTCGCAATCTTTGCGCTGGGTGCTGCGTTGTGGATGTGGCGCGAGCAGCATCGTGTGTTGGGCGTGTTGATGCTGGCTGTGTCGGCGGTAGTTGTGGCGATTATCGGTGTGGCGTTTTATCTCCCGATAAGTCAAGCTTACTGCTATCCGTTGATCGAGAACTATATGTTGCAGAATTGCTATGTGTTCTTGGCTACGGAGGCGGCATTTGTTGTTGCGATCGTCGCGGCACGAAGCCGTGCTTGGTTGGGCGCATTGGCAACGGTAGTCGTAGCAGTTGTCGGTGTCTTGACGATTGCGGATCGTACGCAGGAGTATTGGCTCGGAATGTCGTGTGAGGCCTATTTCAATCGCTACGATCGAGTGATGGAGCGTGCAGAAGAGAACTGGGAGCATAAGAGCTACGTCGCATCGTATTACACCAATCTTGCGCTGGCAATGCGCGGTGAACTTGGTGAGCATTTGACCGATTACTATCAACCTTTGACATACGGATTGCTACTCGACGTTGATGAGAAGTCTGGATATTGCTATGCAATGGCAGCGGCTGATGCTACGGTCGCTATTGGCGATATGGCAGAGGCACAACGTGCAACGCTGTTGGCAATGACATTTACGCCGCATCAGCGTTCGTCGCGTGTGGCAAAGAAGATTGTTGATATTGCAATCGTTGTGGGCAATCGCGAACTTGCCGAGAAATTCTTGTGGCAGTTGGAGCGTACGGCTATGCATAAGAGGTGGGCGGCGAAGCGTCGCGAGTTGCTGGCCGTTGGAAGCAAAGTGATTGATGCCGAGCGCGAGAAATTGGTTAAGGAAGATGGATTCGTCGGTGCAAATAATTGGTATCCTGCATTGTATGCTCTGGTCGAAGCAAATGGCGAAAACCGAATGGCCGTAGATTATCTGCTTTCGATGCACCTCTTGCGTAAGGATCGAGAGCGATTTGTTACCGACTATGAGCGATATTTCTATCCGAATTGGGGTTCTGTTCCGCCGAAGGTCTATCAGCAAGCGCTGATGATGTCGTTCGATAACGAGAGAGAGTTGAATATGGCTATCGAGCGATATCACATTTCGCCCGAGGTGCAGCGCGAGTGCGTGGAGTATTCGCGTATCTATGTCAAGGCACAAGGCCGAGGTGAGGTGTTGCAGCAGCGTTTCGGAAGAACCTATTGGTTTTATTGCAATTATGCACAAATGGAGTAAAAATGAGAAGAGTACTCTACATACTATTGTTGGTCGTAATGGTCGCTTGCGGACGCGCGCCGATGGGCGGATATCGTCAGTGTCCCTCGTTGCCGCCGATGTTTCCCGACTATGCCGATATAACGATCCCTTGCAATATCGCACCTCTCAATTTCGAGATAGACTCGGTTGAGAGTATCGAGGTATTAATTAAAGGAGAGCAAGATTGGTTGTTCGAGAGTCGAGGCTCGACGATGCATTTCAATGAACGTAAGTGGCGTAAAATGCTCTCGGAAGAGTGTGGTAATGAACTGTTGATTCACGTAACAACGCTCCGAAATAGTGAGCATTGCGGCTGGCGTAGCTTTACTTGGACCGTTTCGGAGGATCGTATTGATCCATATTTGAGTTATCGTCAGATTGAACCGGCCTATGAGGTTTGGAACGAGTTGCGTATCGTTGAACGTAATGTGGAAAAGTTCGATGAACGATTGTTGGGCGATAATATTTCGACAGATAATTCGTGTATGAACTGCCACACGTCGAATCGTGCCGAGCAACCCGCAAACTTTATGCACGTGCGCGGCAAACGGGGCGGTACGATCTATTCTTTTAACGGAAAGATGCGAAAGATCAATACGGCGACCGATCGTACATCGGGTAGTGCTGTCTATGGCGAGATTGAGCGCAGTGGTCGTTACGGTATTTTTACCACGGCCGATATCGTTCCCATTCTTCACCTTGACGCGAATGAGCGTATGGAGGTCTATGATCGTTCGAGTGATCTGATTGTGATTGATTTTGAGGAGGGTACAGTTAGCGATAATGCCGCGATAAGTGGCGCAGTGTATCAGGAAACCTTCCCCGCATTTTCGGCCGATGGTCGCACGATATATTTCTGTCGTGCCGTGAGCCGTCCCCAACCCGATAGTATTACAAATATGATGTATAGCCTGTGTGCTATCGATTTCGACCCTCAAACGGGGCGTTTGGGTAGTGAGGTGCGAACGGTGATAGATGCCGAGAGTGTAGGTCGCTCGTTCAGTTTCCCGAAATGTTCGCCCGATGGTCGCTGGTTGATGGTAACGGTGTCGGACTATGGAACCTTCCCAATATGGCATAGTGAGACTGATCTGTGGCTTGTCGATTTGCAGAGTGGTGCGATTGATACATTGGCGGAGGTCAATGGTCGCTATTCGGATTCGTACCATTCGTGGAGTTCAACCTCGCGCTGGGTGGTATTTGCTTCGAAGCGCGATGACAGAGTATATGGCCGTCCATATTTCGCGCACGTCGATTCGTTGGGACAGGTTAGCCGCCCCTTTGTTTTACCGCAGCGCGATCCTACGATTTATCGCACGACGTTAAAGTCGATGAATATACCCGAATTATATCCCCATTCGGAGATCTATGATGCCCGAGCGTTGCGCAGGGTATATTTCGATAAGGAGGCGGAAAAGTTTGAATATAAGGAGAATAACTAAATATGAAAAAGATTGATAAGTATGCGCGATTGGCGCTCCCGATATTGATGACGGTTGTGGCGTGGCTCTTTTTCGGAGTATTCTATCGTTGGCATCTGCTCTATTTCGAAGGTAATCACCTCTTCCTTTGGACTGCGGACTATGCTCGTGAAACAATCTGTCATTTGGGCGGTTTGGGCGATTATGTGATGCGCTTTTTGGTGCAATTCTACCATTTCCCATTGTTGGGCGGTGCGATTGTAGCGTTGTTACTCGTGGCTTTGCAACAGGGAGTGCAGCGTGTCGTGCAACGAGCAACGTCGAGCAATGCTCTGTGGCCACTGAGCTTTGTTCCGTCGCTCTTCTATTGGGCTCTGCTTTGCAATGAGGATTATACACCTGTGGGGCTGCTTGCAATGGTTGTTGCGATTTGGACGGTAGTTGGTCTGATGCGTCTGAATAATGGTTGGTTGCGTTCGATTGCAGTGCTTGTGGGGTTGATAGCATTATGGTTGGCTGTCGGTGGTGGAGCAGTGATCGCATTGGTTGCTGTTGTGGCTGTCGAGTTGGCTACCAAGCGTGATTGGCGAGTGCTGGTGAGCTCGGTTGTTGTTGCGGCTGTTGTAGCTACGATATGGTATCTGCGCCCCTGGCAGTTGAGCGACGAGATGATGGTTACGGGCGGTATCTACTTCCGCCATTGGGATATTAGACTCGACGTATTCTATAAATTGTGGGCAGCAACTGCGGCGGTGATTATAGTGCCTATCGTTGTGGCTCGATATATTCGTGAGTGGATCAATGTGGTTGCTCTCGTGGCTGTTGTGGGTGCAACGGTGGTGATTCTGCCGAAACATTACGATTCAAACAGCGAGGATACGATGGCATACTACTGCCTGACTCGTAACGGCAAATGGAACGAGGTTATCGAGCGAGCACGCAAGCACGATCCGCAAACACGCCCTGCGATGATCTGTCTCAATCTGTCGCTGGTGATGACGGGACAGTCGGGCGAAAATCTGTTTGATTTTCCGCAATATGGCCCTGCGGGTCTGTTTATGACCTATGAGGAGGATCTTATTTTCTGCGGTGAGGTGCTCTTTAATTTAGGATTTATCAACGAGGCCCAGCGTTATGCATACGAGATGATGGTAACATATTCGTACCTTCAAAGATCAGCATTTACGGTAACGCGCTTGGCCGAAACCAATATGATTGCAGGTCGTAACGAGGTCGCGCGAAAGTACCTCAATGCTCTGAAACATACGCTCTTCTATCGTAAGTGGGCGAATAATCGTCTTGAACTGCTTGACATCCCCAAGGCTATTGATGAGCACCGTCTTTATGGTAAATTGCGTCGCAATCAACCCGTTGAGAATTTTGCATTCTTCTCGGCCAAGTTCGACAAAATGCTCGAAGAGATGGTTGATCAGCGTCCCGAAAATCGCGAGGCGTACGACTATCTTATGGCGTTCTATCTGCTCTATAAGAATGTCGATGCCTTTGCCGAGCGATTGATCATTCCTGCTTCGGGTCTGCCGCGAGCATACGAGGAGGCTTTTGCTATGGTCTGCCGCATCAATCACGTTGATACTTCGACCTTGCCGTCAAATCTTAATCGTGCGACATTCGATCGTCTGGAACGATATATCCGCGCTTATAATCTGTCGGGTAACAATCCCAATGTGATGGAGAAGGATTGGGGTCGCTCGTATTGGTTCTATACAAACTTTATTCGTTTCTAAACAGCTATGCGTAAACTATTTACTATAATTACATTGTCTATTGCGATTTCGGCTTGTACGAGTGCCGATAAGCGCACGAGTGATCAATTGCCTCCGATATTTCCCGACTATGAGGGCGTAACGGTGCCTGTCAATATCGCTCCTCTGAATTTCGATGTAACAGTGCCTGCCCAGCGAGTCGAGGCAACGATCAGTAATGGATCGGAGCAGATTGCGGTTAAGGGACGAGAAGGAGTGCGTATCCCGATGAAAAAGTGGCATGCACTGCTCGCTGATGCCGAGCGATTGACGATAACGGTGGCCGTTACGGCTGACGATGTGCGTACGGAATATGCCCCGTTTGAGATCGAGGTGAGCCGCGATAGTATCGACTATGGAATTTGCTATCGTCGTGTCGATCCGGGTTATGAGTATTATGCTCGTATGGGCCTGTATTACTATGACTTATCGGAGAATGAAGAACACGTACTGGTCGAGAATACATTGTTGGGTAGCTCGTGTGTCAATTGCCACTCGTTTGCCAAGACCGATCCCTCGACAATGATGTTTCATATTCGTGGTAAGGGAGGCGGTACGCTTCTGCATCGAGAGGGCAAAACATCGCTGCTCAATACCAAAACCGAGGCTACGAAGGTGTCGTGCGTATATCCCTCGTGGCATCCATCGGGCCGCTATATCGCCTATTCGATCAACGATATCAAGCAGACATTCCATAACGATCCGTCGCAGATTCTTGATGTGTATGACCGCTGGTCTGATGTGGTAGTTTTCGACACCGAGACGGGCAAGCTGAACACCTATCCGATCCTTTCGGATGCGACAAAATTTGAGACTTTTCCTTCGTTTTCGGCCGATGGTCGTACTCTCTATTTCTGTATGGCCGATCCGAATATAGTTGAATCGTTGCCCGAAGTACGCTACGAATTATGCAGCGTATCGTTTGATCCCGAAACGGGTGAGGTTGGCGATGAAATTACAACCATTTGGGATGGCGATGGCGCAAGTCTTCTATTCCCGCGCGCATCGTATGATGGTCGTTATGTGATGGTTACTCGTTCGGCTTATGGTACATTCCCCATTTGGCACAAGGATGCTGATTTGTGGCTTATTGATTTGCGTACGGGTGAGCGTCGAGCTATCGATGAGATCAATAGCGACAATACCGAGAGCTACCATTCGTGGAGTCTGACTTCGCGCTGGGTTGTCTTCTCGTCGCGCCGTATGGATGGCCTGCATACGCGCCCGTTCATCGCTCACGTTGATAATGAGGGTAATTTCTCGAAGCCATTCTTGTTGCCACAGGATCAGCCGCGAGAGTGGTACGATGGGTTGATGCAGTCGTATAATATTCCCGAATTTATCTCCGGTCCGATCGATATCGTGGCCAACGATATTTTGCAGGCCGAGCAAGGATCTGTTGAATTGAATGCACGATAATTACACACAACAAATAATTAACACTAACTAACACTAACACAATGTTTCGTATGAAAAAACTATTTACCTTTATGATGCTGGCGGCTGCATTGGCTTTTGCAGCCTGCTCGGAGGATCCGTATCAGCGAGGCGAACAGAGTGGCGGTCTGGAAGAGGAGAGCGAGGAACTGCTTCCCGCAAAGGATGGTCGCGTGGTTATTGCCTATGTAACTTGGTATGGTAAGGGAATTCCCGATCCTACACTGATGACCAATATCAACTACGCATTTGCCGAGTTGTATGTTCGCGATGGAGTCTATGAGGGCTTCAAATTGCAGGGTAGTGAGGACCGTTTCCGTCAGGTTGTGGCTCTGAAAAAGAAGAACCCGAAGTTGAAGATTTCACTCTCGTTCTCGCACACTGTAGATAACTCGGATAATTATCAGGGTGGCGGTTTTTCGGCTCTGGCAAAGTCTGACGAGTACCGTAAGGCCTTCGCGAAGGATTGTCGCGACTTCTGCTCGAAGTGGGGTATTGACGGTATCGATATCGATTGGGAGTTCCCCGGTCTGTCGTGGAGTGGCCATGCTTGCGATCCTGCGGTCGATGTCGAGAATCACGTGCTGTTGATGAAGCAGTTGCGCGAGACGCTCGGCACACGCTACCTGCTGACCTATGCAGGCTACGTGATGGATGTAACTTCGTCGAGCGGTGGTCGTCGCTATATCGATATCAAGGAGGTTGATCCTTACGTGGATTTCGTTAATATTATGACCTACGATATGGATGCAGCACCCAATCATCAGTCGGCATTGCGCGACAAGAGCGCATATTACGACTGCGAGCGTGCTGTGAAGACCTATGTGAATGCAGGTGTCTCGCCGTCGAAGATGGTGCTGGGTATTCCGTTCTATGGCCGCCATTCGTTTGAGGAGTCGCCCACTGCTATCGATTACAATAAGATCATTCTGCTCGACAAGAGTATCTATAAGATCGACAATTGGGACGATGACGCAAAGGTTCCCTACGTTACCGAGAATGGCAAGTTCTATTGCGGTTACGACAACCCGAAGAGTATTGCTATCAAGGGCGATTGGATTCGCAGCTTGGGCATGAAGGGTATGATGTATTGGGACTACAATGCCGATGATAACAGGCAGACGTTGAGCAAGGCCGTTTGGCAGGCAACGATGAAATAGTCGCTCGTCAAAGAGCAATTTATAGTCCGGAGTGGCAGAGCCGAATGGTGCATCTGCCACTCTTTTTTTGTGCTAAATTTTGGCAAATAGACGAAATGTACTATCTTTACACGTTTAATTTACACAAGCAGAAAATTCTATGCGTAAACTTTTGAACGTGGCATTTGCGCTGATGGCTATGACCCTTGTAGCCTGCGGTGGCGATGACCCGATCCCCGAACCTGAAAATCCATCAAAACCCGATACAGAACAACAGGAGAACGGACTCTACCCCGAAGTCGATGGGCGAGTTGTCGTTTCGTATGTAACCTATTACGGTTCAAAAATTCCTGATGTAAAGTATATGACCCATATCAACTACGCTTTTGCCGAGTTGTATGTTGTCGATGGTGTCTATCAGAAATTCAAGTTGCAGGGCAAGGAGTCTCGTTTCAAGTCGATTGTCGATCTGAAAAAGAAGAAGCCAAGTTTGAAAATTCTTCTCTCGTTTACACATGGCACGTCGAATTCGGATAACGAGCAGGGTGGCGGCTTCTCGGCATTGGCCAAGTCGGATGCTGATCGTAAGAAGTTTGCGCAGGATTGCCTTGACTTCTGCAAGAAGTGGGGCATTGACGGTATTGATATGGATTGGGAGTTTCCTGGTATCTCGTGGAGTGGCCACGCGTGCGACAAAGAGGTGGATGTGGCTAACCACGTGTTGCTGATGAAACAGTTGCGCGAGACGTTAGGCGATGAATACCTGCTGACCTATGCGGGTTATGTGTTTGATGCACAGGGTAGTGCTGAAGATAAGAATTGGCGTTATATCGATGTCAAAGCGGTTGATCCGTATGTTGATTGGGTAAATATTATGACCTACAATATGACCTCGCAGGCACACTCGGCGCTGAATAATCCTAAACTGTGGGTAGATTGCAAGCGCGCTGTTAAGCACTATACCGAGAAGGGCGTTGCACCGTCGAAGTTGGTGTTGGGTGTTCCGTTCTTCGGCTATGGCGAGAAGACGTGGAGTTACAAGTATATTATCTCTGATGAGGTTGATAAGACCAAATATAAGATCGATAATTGGGATAGTGCATCGAGTGTTCCCTATGTAACCGAGATAGCAACGGGTGAGCGTATTTGCGCTTACGACAACGCAAAGAGTATCGGGATGAAGGGCGATTTTGCTCGCGGTGCAGGCTTGAAGGGTATGATGTCGTGGCAGTATGATCAAGATGATGCCAAATTGACGCTCAATACGGCGATGTGGCAGTCTGTGATGAAAAAGTAACGAACGAAGATGATGAATTTTAAGACTATAACAACCGATTCAGGACACTCTACGGTGTCGATGGCGGAGTTTGCTCCCTCGCGTGGTGTGAAGGAGTATAATGTGATGATTACTACACGCTTGCGTGGATCGTTTGCCGAGCAACTCGATTCTGTTATGCGCTCACTTAACGAGATTGCGGAGGCGTTGTCGGGCTCGGCGGTGATGTTCGGTCGTTGGTTTGTCAGCGATGCTGCCAATCAGGCAAGTATGTTGCCTTCAATGGTTTGTGGCCGACAGATGTCGATAATCGAGCAACCACTTCTCGATGGCTCGAAGGTGGCTCTTTGGTTGTGGTTGATTGAGGGCGCAGATACTGAAAGCGATTGCTTGAAACACGGTGAGTATCTGCATCTTTGGGATGCCGATCGCCGTGGTTGCGGTGAGAATAGCTATGTGCAGAGTCGCGAGATTTTGGAGCAATATAGCGCACGCCTTACGGTTGAAAAGTGTACGCTCGTCGATGATTGCATTCGCACTTGGTTCTATGTGCAGGATGTTGATAATAACTATGGCGGATTGGTCGTGGCGCGCCGTGAATTTTTTGAAGATTGTGGTCTGCGACGCGATACGCACTACATCGCAAGTACGGGTATCGAGGGGCGTAATGGCGCGGTTGGCTCGTTCGTAACGATGGATGCCTATGCTGTTCGTGGTCTGCAAGAGGGACAGGTGGAGTTCCTCTATGCGCGTGATTATTTGAGTCCTACGGCTGATTACGGTGTAACATTCGAACGCGGAACGGCTGTGCAATATGGTGATCGTAAGCACCTCTTTATTTCGGGTACGGCAAGTATCGATTCGAAGGGGCAGGTTGTGCATGAGGGCGATGTTTGCCTCCAGACGGAGCGTATGTGGCGCAACGTCGAAGCTCTGCTTGCGGAGGGTGGTGCATCGTTCGACGATATTCAGATGGCGATTGTTTATCTGCGTGATATGGCTGATTACGAGTGTGTTCGAGCAATGTTTGCGGAGCGTATGCCAGCGTTGCCGATCGTCTTTACGTTGGCTCCCGTGTGTCGCCCGAAGTGGCTGATCGAGATGGAGTGCATCGCTGCCGTTAATAGTGAGGATGAGCGTTTTGCCGATTTCTAACCTCGTTGCTGTGTTTTAGCTGTTTTTAGTAGCAAAATTGGTCGAAAAAAGCGATTTAGATTGAGAAAATATAGCGCAAATTAAAATTTTTAATTGCTGCTTTGAGAGTGTAAGTGTCAGTTGATTAGCCTGTTGGTTCGGATGATGAAAAAATAGTGCTAAAAAAATAGCTCTAAAAGTAACAATCTAACGCAAAAATTGATATATTTGTATTTCGTAAGAGAAATGAACAACTGTAAAATGAGAACCTATTCGCCGTTTTTTGCAAACTATTTTTATTACTACTTTGAAAAAAAGTGGGCGGACTCCTATTGCAGTTTTACGATAATTTAACCGAACGAATAATGAGCCCCGCCCACAATTGAGCGGGGCTTTTTAATGGCTTCGGTTGCCTCAAAATAATACGAATAGAGATGAAAAATATTGCAATACAGGGCTATGACGGCTGTTTCCACCAGATCGTTGCTTTCGAGTATTTCGGTCGCGATGTGCAGACTCTGCCGTGCGACACCTTCCGTCAGGTGGCGCAGAAGGTGCGTTCGGGTGAGGCTGATTATGGTGTGATGGCTATCGAGAATTCGATTGCAGGCTCGATTATCGCCAATTACAGTATCCTGCAAGATGCCAATCTGCAAGTGGCAGGCGAGTACTATCTGCC
Source organism: Rikenellaceae bacterium (assembly GCA_017425655.1). Lineage (GTDB taxonomy): Bacteria > Bacteroidota > Bacteroidia > Bacteroidales > Rikenellaceae > Alistipes. The sequence goes on from JAFPAT010000037.1 coordinate 12,135, forward strand.
CATTGAGCAGAATCTGATGGTGCTGCCCGATGTCGAGTTGGATGATATTACCGAGGTTCAGTCGCATCCTATGGCTCTGTTGCAATGTACCGAGTATCTTGATGCTCACCCGTGGCGACTGCTCGAGACCGAGGATACGGCATTGAGTGCCCGTCGCGTTGCCGAGCAGGGGTTGCGCCATTCGGCGGCTATTGCAAGTTCGTTGGCGGCCGAGATGTTCGGTTTGAAGATCATAGCTCCTGCGATCAATACGGTGAAGAATAACTATACGCGATTCATGATCCTTAAACGATACGACCATCGCTATCCGGCAGATGCGAACAAGGCTTCGCTCTACTTTAAGACCGATCACCGTCAAGGATCATTGCTTCGAGCCTTGCAGACGATGGACCGAGTCAATATGTCGAAGTTGCAGTCGTACCCAATAGCCAGCGAGCCGTGGCGATATATGTTCCATGTCGATATGGAGTTCGACTGTTTCGATGATTATATTCGCACTCTCGATGCCTTGCAGAATGTAACTAGCGAGATTCACGTTTATGGAGTCTATCGCAAGGCCGAAAACAGATATTAAACTGCTATGAAAGAGCCTATTAAAATAGAACTTTCCGACCGTTTGGATGGAGTCGGTGAATACTACTTCTCGCGTAAATTGCGCGAAATCGACCAGATGCGTGCCGCAGGCCGACGAATCATCTCGCTCGGTATCGGTTCGCCTGATCGACCGCCGCATCCATCGGTTGTGGAGCGCCTGCATGAGATAGCTTCACTACCCAATACCCACGCCTATCAGTCGTATAAGGGCGCGACAGTGTTGCGTCGAGCTTTTGCAACGTGGTATGCCGATCGTTATGGCGTGCAACTCGATCCCGAAAGCGAGATTTTGCCGCTGATCGGTTCGAAGGAGGGTCTGATGCATATCTGTATGACCTATCTTCGCAAGGGCGATCGAGTCCTGATCCCCAATCCGGGGTATCCGACCTATCGCTCGGCAGTTACGTTGTCGGGTGGCGAGCCGAAGGAGTACCGCCTGAATTCGGAGGGCGATTGGTTCCCCGACTTCGAGCAGATTGAGCGCGAGGGCTTGGAGGGAGTCAAGATGATGATTCTGAACTATCCGCAGATGCCTACGGGTGCGGTGCCCACGCGCGAGATGTTTGCCCGCGTGGTTGAGTTCGCTCATCGCCATTCGATTCTGCTTGTCCACGACAATCCGTATAGTTTTGTGCGTAATGCCGAGCCATTGAGCTTGCTGTCGATCGAAGGGGCAAAGGAGTGTGCTATTGAACTTAACTCATTGAGCAAGAGCCATAATATGGCGGGATGGCGTATCGGTATGATTGGCGGCCGCAAGGAGTGGATCGACCAGATTATGCGATTCAAGAGTAATATGGATTCGGGCCAATTCCTGCCGATGCAGGAGGCCGCGGCAACTGCGTTGGCTTTGGGCGACGAGTGGTATGCAGAGCTGAACGAGGAGTATTATGCCCGTGAGGAGTATGGCTATCGACTGCTCGATGCGCTGGGCTGCTCGTATCGCAAGGGTCAGGCGGGTCTGTTCGTTTGGGCGGAGTTGCCAAAGGAGTTCGAGGGCGACTGCTACGCGTTTAGCGATCGCGTTTTGGAGCGTTGCGGTGTGTTTGTAACCCCGGGTGGAATATTTGGCAGCGAGGGTAATCGATATATTCGTATCAGTTTGTGTTCTAAACGCGAACAGCTGGTCGAGGCTATCGAAGCAATCGAAAAGAATTTATAAAAGAGAGAAGAGATGAAAGCGTTAATTATAGGTGTCGGTTTGATCGGTGGATCATTCGCATTGAGCTTGCGCGAGCAGGGTCTCTGCGACGAGGTTTTGGGTTGCGATACTTCAGACGAGAATAGTGCGGAGGCGGTGCGTCGAGGCTTGATCGATCGTGCGGTTTCGATTGATGAAGGTTTGGCTGTGGCCGATTTGATAGTGTTGGCTGCCCCTGTTGATAAGATTCCGTTGTTGGCAACAAAGATACTGAATAAAGTAACCGACGCGCAGGTGGTTATGGATATGGGCTCGACCAAAAGCGAGTTGTGCGAAGTGGTGTCGATGCACCGTCGCCGAGGTCGTCTGGTTGCGACGCATCCGATGTGGGGTACCGAGTATAGCGGTCCGCAGGCGGCTGTCGAGGGTGCGTTCAAGGGCCGTAAAGTGGTGCTTTGCGATATCGATAAGAGCGACCGCGACGCTGTCGAATTGGTTGAGAAGATCTATGAAAAGATTGGTATGCCCATCGTATATATGTCGCCCGAGGAGCACGACCTGCATACAGCATACGTGTCGCACATCTCGCATATTACCTCGTTTGCGCTGGCTCTGACCGTATTGGAGAAGGAGCGCGAGTCGCAACATATCTTCGATTTGGCGGGAGGTGGTTTTGAGAGCACCGTTCGTTTAGCGAAGTCGTCTGCCTCGACTTGGATTCCAATCCTGATGCAGAATAAATATAATGTGTTGGATGTTCTGCGTGAGCATATCCACCAGTTGCAGATTATGCGCGTAATGATCGAGCGTGATGATGTTGAGGGGCTGCGTGAGTCGATGAGTCGCGCTAACTCGATACAGAAGATTTTGGAGTAAGAATAAGAAAACGAAATAGAGCTATGGAAAAATTCAAATTGGGAGCAAAACGTCCTCTGATTATCTCGGGCCCGTGTAGTGCCGAGACCGAAGAACAGACATTGCAAACTTGTCGCCAGCTGGCTGCCGAAGGTGTAGTCGATGTGCTTCGCGCAGGTATTTGGAAACCTCGCACCCGCCCCGGAACATTCGAAGGTGTTGGTTTGCCGGGTCTTGCGTGGTTGGCGAAGGCCAAGCGCGAAACGGGTCTGCCGATTGCAACCGAGGTGGCATCGGCCAAGCACGTCGAGAGTGCTTTGGAATTTGGTGTCGATCTGTTGTGGATCGGTGCGCGTACGACCGTGAACCCCTTCCTCGTGCAGGAGATTGCCGAGGCGTGTGCGGGTAACGATGTGCAGGTACTGATTAAGAATCCGATGCATCCCGAAGTTGCGCTGTGGGCAGGTGCTGTGGCACGTTTTGTTAAGGCTGGAACGCCCGAAGAGAATATCGGATTGCTGCATCGCGGATTCTCGGTCGGCGGTGCTAACCACTTGCGTAACAATCCGATGTGGCACCTCGCGTTGGAGATGCAGAGCCTTTGCCCCAATATGATGATGTTGTGCGATCCGTCGCATATCTGCGGCAACCGCGAGTATCTGCACGAGATTGCGCAGAAGTCGGCCGACCTAAACTATGATGGATTGATGGTCGAGAGCCACATCTGCCCTGCGGAGGCGTGGAGCGACGCATCACAACAGCTTGAGCCGAAGGCTTTGGGCGAGATGATTCGTTCGCTCAATTGGCGTTCGACCATTAGCGATGATCCCGATTATTTGAAGGCTCTGGCGCGCTATCGTGAGCAGATTGACCAGATTGATGCCGAGCTGTTTGAACTGTTGAGCCGTCGTATGGCAATTGCTGATAATATCGGTCGTGTGAAGCGCGAGAACGATGTTGTGATTCTGCAGAGTGGTCGTTGGGCGAATATTGTCGATCGCGTTATGGCGCAGGCTGCCAAGTTGCATTTGAGCGAGGAGTTTGTGCGCACGGTTTTGGAGGCGATTCACGTTGAGTCGATCGAGCACCAGAACCGCATTATGAACAACTAACGCCGAGCAATAAGTAAGGAATTAGATAGAGAAAGCAGTAAAAAAGAGCTGTCCGCAAAAGGACAGCTCTTTTTCTATTCTATTTTACAACTATTTGATCGACCAAAGGCACCTTCGAGCGGCGATTAATCTCTTCACAAAGCTCCGTGCGGCGTAGAAACAACTCGGAGCGCAGTACGCTCGATGCTATATGCACGTTGAGAATACGACCGCGTAGCTCGATATGTGTTGTCTGGTCGGCCGCGCGATCGCCCACACATTCGCGCCAAATCTCCGGCAGACGCCCCTCGGCTACCTTTGCCGCTACCCAGGGACGCGAGAAAAACTCATCGAGGATCTCGCCCATCATCATCGATTTTGTACGTCGCATAGTGTTAGTGCTCTTTTCGTTTGTTCTGTCGTCGTATATAGATAATGGCAATAATAAATATCACAAACACAACAACTGCCAGACACAGATTATAGATTGTTGTATCGGAAATAAAATCATTATAGCTGTGAATCAGAGAAATTGCATTGTCATACTCTGGATCTTCGCGATCCATTGCCGCAAAAATCTGCTCAAAATAAAACGAGACCATCATCGCGCCTGTTAGCCAACTGCAGAATTGTATCCATAAATTTGCAACTAGGATCAATCCCGTGATCCAGCATGCAACTTTTTTAATCTTCATAATTATTGATTTTAATAATCTGTTCCAAACTAGGGAGTTCGATAATATTGCTTCCCTCTTCCTTAACTATCTGTTTCAGATCATCATTTAATCCGTTAGAAGTTATTGCATAGCTATTGCTGTTCGATATGCCCATTACCAACTGCGAAAAGGCGATAGCTCTCGGCGGCATTATCCAAAATGGTTTGTAGGCGCGATTTATTGCAGTCCGTTATAAAAATCTGTCCGAACTCATCGCCCGAAACCACCTTAATCAACTGCTCGACACGACCGGCATCGAGTTTGTCGAAAAGGTCGTCAAGCAGTAGTATCGGTCGCTCGCTCTTATGCTCGGCAACAATCTTATATTGAGCGAGTTTCAGTGCAATGAGGAACGACTTCTGCTGTCCTTGCGAGCCATATTTGCGAAGCGGATAGCCACCAATTTTGAGTGTCAGATCGTCGCGATGAACACCGCAACCCGAATATTGATTGATCAAATCTTTCTGTCGATGTGCACGCAGCAGCTCCTCGAACGGTTGCTCGTTCAACTCCGA
>JAFPAT010000038.1 GCA_017425655.1 Rikenellaceae bacterium
GCCTACGGTGCGCAACATCACGGGCTTATTGGGATCGATAACCTTGATCGCCTCCTCCATCGGGTAGGTTGCCGAGCCATCCTCGGCCTCGATCTTGAACTGCAACGGCTCTGCGAGTACTTTGCAATCTTTCTTGGCGGTGATCAGACCCTGATAAACACCCGCCTTGACCTCGGTCAGTTCGCAACCACCGACGATCGAAACCTTGCAGCCAGGTGTGCCTACGGCGCGCAGAGCAATGCGTTCGCCGTTAGTAACAGCCTTAATATCAGCTGGTGCGGTGCCCCATTCTGCCAGTTTCGCGCCTGTCAGCGGCTCACGTGCAGGGCGTTTTTTTAGCTCTACGTTGAAGTTCTTCTCTGCCTTGCCACTCTTCGAAACGGCAACGACCGAGATCTCATTTTGACCCTCTTCGAGCGTTACCTCGGCAGCCCAGCCACCCGTCGCATAGACGGGGAATTGCTTGCCGTTGACCGTCAGCGTAGCATCGGGATCGGCCACGCCCGTAATCGAGTGGCGTGCAGTTGTAGCTTCGGGGCGATTGCCGCGAACGATTTCAAGACGTTGAGCCGATGCGGGCATTACGGCCATTGCAACGGCGCAGATAAGCATAAGGATTCGTTTCATTGTATTGAGTTTTTAGATTATAATTTCGCCATTCGGTGCTTTTGCACTCTACAAATATAAGCATAAAAAAGGGAACTACCGCGCGAGTAGCTCCCTTTTTTCGTTCTGTTTCGTGTAGTGTCTTATCGCAGGATCGTAGCGGTCGAGCCAATCTGGATACCATCCATATAGACCTCGATCGAGTATTTACCTGCCGTGATGCCGTCGCCGTTGTAGAACAGACCCACGTCGAGGTCGTCGTTCTGGTAGTCGATCTCACGCGCAGCGGTGTAGATCAACTGTGAGCCTTCGTGGTCGAACGTTGCAGCGTCGGTGGTCAGCAGATAACCATCGGGTGAGGTGATACGAACATATACCGTGCGCTCACCGGGGTTAGCCAACTCGTTGGCCGACAGTACGAAATCTACCTTCAAACGAGCTGCTCGCGCCGCACGGGTAACGGGCTTGCCATTCTCATTGAGCGTGGTGAGTACGATGTCGCGGGCGCGGATAACGGCACCCTGACGAACTTTGGTATCGAGCTCGGCAGCCTTCTCCTCGGCCATATCGGCACGCAGCGTCTGGCTTGCAACCTGCTTGCGGTAATCGACATTCTCGTTGATGAGCTTCTTGTTGAGCGTGTTGAGCGAGTCGATCTGCTTCAAATAGCCCTCCATAATGCCGCGCAACATAGTTACCTGCTTCTCGTACTGTTTGATCTTACGCAGCGAGAGGTTACGCTCCTTCTGCAACTGCTGCATCAGCGAGTCGGCACGCAGACGCTCCGTTGCCAAATTCTGCGAGATGGTATCGTTGGCGATTTGCAGATTGTCGAAATCCTCCATCAGCACGCCCAGATTGCTCTGGATCGAGTCGCGCTCGATTTCGAGGAATTGGTAGTCGCGCTTCTGATCCTGATGGATCTTGAAATAGAGGCCCGAAATGGCCACCAAGATCACGGCCAAAATGCAGATTACCATACGGTAACCCTTGATCGACTTATCAACTGCGGGCTGCTGCTGTTCGTCGTCGTATTCGTAATTGCGATTGTTTTCTTCCATAGTTTTGGTTTGTTGTTTTTTATATTTTGAGTGCAAAGATAGCAATTTTTATGTATCTACGTAGTCCTGAATGTGATTTTCATCAATCTACCTTGCTTTCAAGAGGGTAGCGCAGACCTTCGTAGCTGCTGATATAGGCGCGGACACTGCCTACGCGAATGGGCGACTCGAAGAAGATAGGTATCTTATTGCGGTCGTCCGAGATCCATATAAAGAACTCCGATCCATCCTCAAAGCTCTCGCCTGTCGAGGTTGCCAGTTGGCAGGTGAATTTCAATGTTCGGAATGTGCCTACACCGCGTACCCTCTTATTCTCGCGACCGAGGAATCGATAATTGATATATCGCACCGTATCGCTCAACAGCAGAGCGAGGGTGTGCTCCTCATTCTCGACGAGTGTTGCCGGGTCGATCGTGCGCAGATCATAGAAGAGCGAAACACCGTCGTAGCTCTCGCCGGCAATCGGGATATGTCGCTCGATAACAGGATCTTGGCGGCGTTGTTTGAGGCTGACACAATTACCCTTTCCCCAATCGTATTCGAAACGCGACCACGCGCGATAACCATTCTCGCGGATGCGTGAGGTGGCCAATATAGGGCGGAAAGTCGTGGTATCGACATAGCTGCGATAGGTATCGTCGAGATTGTAGAACCAACGCCACGAGGGCAGTGTGCGACCATTGCCATAGATTACATAGTGAGGCTTGTCGTTCAGTGTGGTGTCGGCAACGCTCATCACAACCGTCGCAACCTCGGTGTTTGGAATCAGCTTGGCGCGGTAGCTCACTTTGAGCGTCAGTCGCTCGCCTGCGCGGAAAGCGGGCTGCACACCGCTTGGTTGTGCCGATACGGTCGCTACCGACAATAGCAAAAAGAGTAGATATGTGATGAGATTTTTCATAACCGTTTTGTTTATAACGCCCGTATGTACCAATTTATTATGAGATCTGCACGAAATCTCACTACGAGATCATACTAAAATCTCGCTCCTCACGCGAAGCGTAGCGCATCTTTAACTCGCGCAGGGGTTGATTTTCGGGACGAATCAGATTGGGATCTGCCGCCAGAATCTCGGTTGCCACCTGCTTTGTCAGCTCGACAATCTGCACATCGCGTGTCGGATTGGCAATCTTCAAATCAAAGGCCAAACCGCTCTGTTGCGTGCCTCCGATGTCGCCTGCACCGCGCAATTTCAGATCCAATTCGGCAAGACGGAAGCCATCGGTTGTTTCGCACATCGCATTAAGACGTGCCTGCGCCTCCTTCGAGAGTTTTTCGCCACTCATCAAAATACAATATGACTGCTCACCACCGCGACCAACGCGACCGCGCAGCTGGTGTAACTGCGACAGACCGAAGCGCTCGGCACTCTCGATGACCATCACCGTTGCATTGGGCACATCGACACCCACTTCGATAACCGACGTTGCGACCATAATCTGCGCTTCGCCTGCGAGGAATTGACGCATACTCTCGCGCTTATCTTCGGGGCGCATCTTGCCGTGAACGATTGTTGTAATATATTCGGGTAGCGGAAATGCTTGTGAAATAGACATATA
>JAFPAT010000039.1 GCA_017425655.1 Rikenellaceae bacterium
AACGCAAAAGTAATCATTTCGCTACAATAAAACGAAACGGCCACCGCAGAAATTGTGCAGTGGCCGTCATTTTCAGATGCGCAACGCGCTATGTCTACTCCTCATAGAGCAGGTAGGGACGACGCTGCTCCTTGAACTTAGCAACATCATCAGCCCACATCGCCTTGATCTCGTCAGCCGTAGCACCCTTCTTGATCATCTTGCGAACGTAGTCGCGACCGATCAACAACTCGAAGAACGAACGGAAGAAGTGGTCATCGAGGTTCAGGTTCTGATAAGCGTCGATTACATATTCGAGGTTCAGACCCTTCTCCCAGATCTCCTCATTGGGAATCTGCGACAGATCGACACCGTAGCACTTACGATCAAGCTGCGGGGGGAACTTTGCGCCATCGACACTGCGAGGGGTGAACGAGAAGTCGTAACCCAGCATATTGGGGTGGCCATAAACGAGGAAAGGCTTATCGGTACCGCGACCCAGGCTGACGGGAGTTGCCTCGAAGTAGCAGGTCGAAGGGTAGAGGTAGATAGCCTTCATATCGCGCAAGTTGGGCGACGGAGCGATCGGCAACTCATACTTGGTCTGGTGGGTGTAGTTCTTGCAACGAACAACGGTCAGCTCGCACTTGCGACCATCGGTCAGCCAGCCCTCGCCGTTAGCCATCATTGCGATCTCGCCCAGTGTCATACCGTGAACAACCGGAATGGGAGCCCAACCCACACCCGACTTGTAACGCTTCATATCGAGAATCGGGCCATCAACGTAGAAACCATTGGGATTGGGACGATCCAATACGATCATATGCTTACCCTCTTCGGCGCAAGCCTCCATCAGACGGAGCATAGTTACATAATAGGTGTAGAAACGCAGACCTACGTCCTGAATGTCGATAATCAGAATGTCGAACGAAGCCATATCCTCATCGCTCGGACGAGCCTTCTTGCCGTCGTAGAGCGAGCGAATGGGAATACCTGTACGCTCATCAACAGAGCTCGATACGTGCTCACCAGCGTCGGCCGAACCGCGGAAACCGTGCTCGGGAGCGAAGATACCTGTGATATTAAAGCCCTTGTCGTGCATAATATCGACGATATGGCGATTGCCGACAACGCCCGTATGGTTCGACATTACGGCTACGCGCTTACCCTTAATCAAAGGATAATACTCGTCGGTCTGCTCGGCACCGACCTTAACACGCTTGCCGGCAAAGAGCATCGTAGGCAGCATCAGAGCTGCTACGAGAATGAGTGTAAATCTGAATTGTTTCATAAAATGAGGTAGTTAGTTTTCTGTATTTGGTACAATAATACGCAAAATTCTGCAAATCGACAATATTTCAACGAATTTTTGATTATTTTTGTGTGCGCATCGGGCCTTTGGCGACCTTTGCAGATAGTTGAATAATAACATTAACACATAAATACAATGAAAAAACTTTTACTTTCGCTGGCTCTTGTGCTCGGTTTCGTTGCGGCGCAGGGTCAGAACGACCAGATTCCGACCTTCTGCCCTGACAAGGAGTCGATCGAAGTCGCATTCTTTGCCGATATTCACGTCAATAAAGGTAACGCTATGGAGCGCGCTATGCGCGAGGCTGTCGAGGAGGTCAATTCACTTCCTTACGACTTTGTGGTCATCGCCGGCGACCTTTGTAATATGGGTAGCGACGCCGAGTTGGAGCTGGTGCACGAGATCGTTTCGAAGTTCAACAAACCGCTGATGGTAACCGCCGGTAACCACGAGACCACTTGGTCCGAGAGCGCATTTATGACCTACGGTCGCCTGTTCCACGAGCAGGGACGTGTGGCTATGCGTGCGGGTAACTACCTCTTTGTCGGTTATCAGGTTGGTCCCTATATGAAGATGGCCGAGGGTACTATTCGTCCCGAAGATATCCTTTGGATCGAGCATACGATGCGTAATGCTCGTCCGACCGACAAGATCATCAGCGTCTGCCACTATCCTCTGATCAACGATATCTCGAACCGCAAGGAGATCACCGACTTGTTGCGTAAATACGATACAAAGATGACCCTTTGCGGCCACTATCACCAGCTCAAACTCTCGAACTACGATTCGATTCCCGGTGTAATGGGTCGCGCTTTGCAGATGGGTAGCGGCAAGAAGACCACCTACGGTTACAACGTACTGCGTCTGGCAAATGACTCGCTCTATATGTATGAGAAGGTGCTTGGCAAGGAGCCCGTTGAGCGTTTCCGTGCAAAGCAGGGCTACTCGGAGGAGTTGGGCAAATTGCCCGTTCAGCCATATATGCCCGAACCCGATTTCGAGAAGGTGGGTGCGAAGTTGATCAAAGCCGACACTGCTTCGATCTTTACGGGTGTAGCTGTAAATGGAGATATGCTTTATTATGGTAACTCGGTAGGTTGGCTGCACGCAATGAATGCTAAAACAGGTAAGGTGAAGTGGAGTCAGCGTTTCGCAAACTCGATCTATTCGACGCCGATCTATTCGGATGGCATTGTTGTTATCGGTGGCGCAGATTGTACCGTGCGAGCATTTAAGGCACGCAATGGCAAGCAGTTGTGGTCTATCCCGACCGAGACTCCCGTAATTGGCGACGGTATTGTCGAGAACGGAGTGTTCTATTCGGGAATCGGTAGTGGTCGTTTTGCGGCTATCGAGTTGAAAACGGGTAAGATCCTTTGGGAGGCTTCGTTTGGCGATGGCCAGGCACAGGGTCGCCCCACAATCGTAGGCGATAAGATCCTCTTTGGCGCTTGGGACTGCTACCTCTACTGCCTTGATAAGAATACAGGTAAAGAGCTTTGGAAGTGGTATAACGGTGGTCATAATAAACTCTTCTCGCCGGGCCACGTCGTTCCGCGCGTAGCAAATGGCAAGGTCTATATCGTTGCTCCTGACCGCTATGCAACGGTTATTGATCTGGAAACAGGTCGCCAGATTTGGCGCAAGACGGGCTACCGCGTACGCGAATCGACGGGTATTTCGACCGATGGTCAGATGTTCCTTGGCAAGACAATGGATGGCGAGCTGGTTGCCGTTGAGAGTGGCGCTACGACCTACATCGAGCGTTGGGTATCGGATGCAGGCTGGGGTTACGACCACAATCCCTGTCCGATTACCGTTTCGGATGGCGTGATCTATATGGCCAATAAGCAGGGTGAAATTGCTGCATTCGAGGAGAAGGGCGGCAAACTCGTTTGGCGTGCGAAGTTTGGCAATTCGGCCACCAATAAGATCGTTGCCGACGAGCAAGGCAATGTCTATATCACGTTAATCGAAGGCCTTATTTATAAAATTAAGTAACGCGGTATAATGGGGCGATATCGTTAATCTCTCGTTGTTGTACAACCCTTCTGAAAGCGATTCTCCCTAATATATTATAATATGTAGTTAAAGATCCTGCCTGATTAATATCGGGCAGGGTCTTTTTTGTGTTATATTTATGTGGAGGAATTATTAAAAATATTAAAAAACAAAATAATTAAGTGAAATTTGTAAAAAATATATGCTTGAAATTTTGTTAGTCAAAAAAAATAATGTAATTTTACATCCGACTTTATAGCAAACAAATTTTTACCCGCAAACAGATTTGTTGTAAAGACACACACAACAATTATTTAACTACTAATTATTAAAAACAAATGGTCTTATGAAAAAATTACTTACTATTTTGTTTTTAGGAATGAGTCTATGTGCTTTCGGTCAGAAAGTAACGGTTACCGGAACAGTCGTGGGTGGTGCAAATGAAACTCCCCTGCCGGGTGTGCATGTAATCGAAAAGGGTACTACAAATGCAGTTGCTGCGGACGCGAATGGCGAATTTAGCCTGAACGTTCCCGTTGGTGCCGTGTTGGAATTTACCTACATTGGTTATGTTCCTAAGGACGTTGTTGTTACTGGCGCAGGTATGATCCGCGTAGTGATGCAGGAGGATAGCGACATGATTGAAGATGTCGTGGTAGTTGGTTATGGTGTTCAGAAGAAGAAGCTCTTCACCGGTGCAACCGTTCAGGTTAAGGGTGAGGACATCGCAAAGATGAATACCGTCAATCCTCTCGGTGCATTGCAGAGCAAAACCCCCGGTGTAAACATTACATCGAATGGTGGTTTCCTCGATCAGGGTTTCAAGGTTAATATTCGTGGTATGGGTACTACCGGTACTTATGCACCGTTGTATGTTGTGGACGGTGTGCCTAACGGTAGTCTCTCGTCGTTGAACGCATCGGATATTGAGTCGATCGACGTACTGAAAGATGCAGCTTCGGCAGCTATCTATGGTGCTCGTGCAGCTAACGGTGTCATCCTGATTACAACAAAGAAGGGTAAGGCGGGTACAGGTGAAGTCGCTTATGATGGTTACTATGGCGTACAGAACCTTTATAAAATCCCTACTATTTTGACTGCACAGGAGTATATGGACATTATGGACGAAGGTCGCGTAATGGACGGTCTTGAGCCTTGGAATTGGGAGACTTACATCCCCGAGAAGGATCTGAAGAATATTCGCAATGGCGGTTGGAAGGGTACCAACTGGCTGAAGGAGATGCAGAATTCTAACGCTCCTATTCAGAGCCATACAATCAACATCTCGGGCGGTACCGATCGCTCGACCTATTCGATTGGTTTGGGTTGGAATCAGCAGCAGGCAACTCTGGGTGTTCCCGGTGCAATGCCTTCGTTGACTCGTTATAACCTGCGTATCAACTCGGATCACGTTGTTTTGAAGCGCGGTGATCTGGATGTGTTGAAGGTGGGTGAGACCTTGAACTATCGTTACAGCTACCAGAAGGGTTCGTTCTCGACCAGCGGTATCTATTGGAATCACCTCCACACCGCAATCGTAAAGAGCCCGTTGATGCACGTTTACGGTCCTACCGGTGAGTACTACGACTACGACGATCAGAAGGCTGATGGCTACAACTGGGATATCTCGAACGGTTCGAACCGTAACCCGTTGGCTGATCTGGATTGGTCGGTTAACCAGAACCGCAGCAAGTCGCACTATCTGCAGACCAGCTTCTATGCTATCTTGCAGCCCGTTAAGAATCTGACTTGGCGTACTCAGGTTGGTTATATGATGAGTGGCTCGAGCTATCGCTCGTTCTCGCCGACTCACGATAAGCTGACCGAGACCGATGGTGGTGAGATCAACTCGGTAACTCAGTCGATGTCGCTGTCTAATCGTTGGAGCTGGGATAACACTATCAACTATAAGTTTACTATTAATGATGATCACGCATTTGACGTAATGTTGGGTCAGTCGGTTGAGCGTTGGGGTTATGGTGAGTCGATGTCGGCTACTAACCACGAGCTGAGCTTCGGCGATTTGGAGCACGCTTACCTGACGAATGCAACTCGTAACCCCGTAACCAGCAAGCCTACCGGTACTCCCGCAGGCGAGGGCGCTATCGCATCGTTCTTCGGTCGTATCAACTACGACTACGCAGAGAAGTATATGCTGACCGTGATTATGCGTGGTGATGGTTCGTCGGTATTCGCACCGGGTAACCGTTGGGGTTTCTTCCCCTCGGTATCGGCTGGTTGGGTAATTTCGAACGAGCCTTTCTTGAAGGATAATGAGAAGGTTAACCTGTTGAAGCTTCGCGCATCGTGGGGTCAGAATGGTAACTGCAACGTATCGGGTAACCAGCACATCGCAACCATTACCTCGAATCAGGGTTATGGTGGTTATACGTTCGGTGATGTTATGGACGCAGTTGGTACTGGTTCGTATGCTTACAAGGTGCTGAACCCCAATTTGAAGTGGGAGACTTCGGAGCAGTTGAATATCGGTATGGATGCTGCATTCTTCGATAACCGCTTTAAGGTTGAGTTGGATTGGTATCGTAAGGTAACCAAGGACTGGTTGGTAACCGCTCCCGTTTTGATGTCGTGGGGTGCAAATGCTCCTTCGATCAATGGTGGTGCAGTTCGCAATACCGGTGCTGAGTTGGGTCTGCATTGGAATGACAATGTAAATGAGGACTTCTACTATGGTGTTGATTTCAACCTCGCATATAATAATAATAAGGTAACCTCGATCGAGAACTCGGAGGGTATCATTCACGGTCCTAGCAGTGTATTCTGGGAGGGTTCGGATGAGTGCTTCCGCGCAGCTGTTGGCGAGCCTATCGGTTTCTTCTATGGCTACATTAGCGACGGTATCTTCCAGAACCAGAAGCAGATTGATGAGTATAAGGGCCCGCTGATGAATGGCGCTAAGACTGCTCCGGGTGATGTTATCTGGCGTGATGTTGATGGCAATGGTACCATCGACGCTGGCGACCGTACCAAGATCGGTAACCCGAATCCCGATTTCACTATGGGTGTCTCGTTCAACATCGGTTGGAAGGGTCTTGACCTGGGTGTAACTACCTACGGTGCATTTGGCCACCAGATTTTGAAGTGCTACCGCGACTTCTCGTCGTCGCCTCTGAACAACTATACCACCGATATCTACAATCGTTGGCATGGTGAGGGTACTTCGACCGAGTTCCCGCGTCTGTCGAGTGCTTCGAACACCAACTGGAATCGTATTTCGACCCTCTATATGGAGAATGGCGACTACTTGAAGATTAAGAACGTAACCGTAGGTTGCGACTTCAAGAAGTTCTTCCCGAAAATTCCGTTCGGTCAGCTGCGAGTATATCTGACTGCACAGAATCTGTTCACCTTCACTAACTACTCGGGTATGGATCCCGAAATCGGTTACGGTGATGAATACGGCTGGGCATCGGGTATCGACCTCGGTTACTATCCGAGCGCACGTACCTATATGGTCGGCTTGAATATCAAGTTTAACTAAACTTAAAATCGACTGAAAATTATGAAAAAGATATTTCTTATCTTATCGGCCGCATTGCTGATGGTTGGTTGCGAGGACTTTCTTGATACTCGTATTCTGACCGAGAAGACCAGCGAGAACTTCCCTCTCACAGAGTCGGAGGCCGATGAAGTACTGACGGGTATCTATGCCCATCTGCTCTTTGAGTCGCCCGAGACATCGTCGATGTTCTATTTCGCACAGCTTGCAGGCGACGAGTGTCTGGGTGGTAACCTTTCGTACTCGGGTAACTGTGCAACCAACTTCCTGCTCTACAAGGACAACCTGAATGGTCTGTCGGGTCTGTGGGAGCGTTGCTACACCCTTATTAACCGTGCTAACCAGGCGTTGGCAACTATGGACAAAGTAACCGAGTGGACCAAGGAGTCGCGCGACCGTCATTTCGGCGAGGCTTACTTCCTGCGTGCAATGGCTTACTATGAGTTGGTACAGATGTTCGGCCCCGTGCCCCTGCGTACCTCTACTGATAACACCAACATTCCTCGCGCATCGGTTGAGGAGGTTTATACTCTGATTGCTGCGGATCTTCGTGAGGCTATCAACTTGATGCCTGATGCAATCTATACCTACGGTTCGCCTATGGCCGGCCACGCTACCAAGTATGCAGCAGAGGCTTTGATGGCTCGCGTATGGTTGTTCTATACCGGTCGTTATGCACAGGAGACTATCCCCGGCGTAACCAAGGCAGAGGTTATTGAGTGGATCGAAGATTGCGTAAATAATTCGGGCCACGATCTGGTAGCAGACCAGCGTAACTTGTGGGCTTACTCGAATAGCTATACCAATAACAATGATAAGGGCTTGCAGTATAACTATGTAGTTAACAATGAGCTGAACTGGGAAGGCAATAGCTCGATCGAGACTCTGTTTGCTAACAAGCACAACTTGAAGTCGAACTGGACTTACACTTGGTGGTCGAATACTCACGCACAGTTCTGCTCGCCTTCGGCTGACAACTACGATAAGGAGCAGAGCTATCCCTTCGGTACCGGTTGGGGTGCAGGTCCCGTTTCGCCCGCATTCGTTAAGGATTGGCAGGATTGGGCATCGACTCAGGAGTACCTCGAGGGTTACGACACTGACCCGCGTCTGGTAGGTTCGGTATGGTCGTACAACGCTTACGATCCCAACGATCCTTCGAAGATGTTGTTGGAGCGTAAGCTCGACGAGAACGAGCCCGATTACACTGTATCGTATCGTTACTATGAGCAGACCGGTTACTTCCAGAAGAAGTATATCAACATCAATAGCTATAACGCTGAAAAGGGTGGTGTTTATGCATTTGGTTTGCAGGCGTATCCCGGTATCTCGACCCAGACTTCGCAGCAGCTGATTCAGATCGCTGATCTGATCCACATCCGCTTCGCAGACGTTCTGTTGATGCATTCGGAGTTGACCGGCACCGCAGATGGTCTGAACCGCGTTCGCGCACGTTCGGGTTTGGCTCCCGTAGCTTACACACTTGACGCAATCAAGAACGAGCGTCGCTATGAGTTGGCATTCGAGTCGATTCGCTGGTGGGACTTGCTCCGTTGGTCGGGTCCGTCGCTGGAGGAGGCTGGTAATGCACTTAACAAGCAGACCGGTTTTGAGCTGATCAATGCTGCAGTAGTAGTTCCTATGGTTAAGTTTGACTACAAGGCTCGTCTGAAGGCTACCGAGGGTTACTGGCCTATTCCTCAGACCGAGATCGACCTGTCGGACGGCGTATTGGAGCAGAATCCCGGTTGGGAGTCGACTGCAATGTATGTTGATTGGGAGAAAATGTAACAAGTCGAATTGCTAAAAACGAAACAATTATGAAACGAACAATAAAATTCGGATTTGTATTGTGTGCAGTTGCACTTCTCGGTTGGAGTTGTACTCCTATCGAAGATACTGAGCTGCGCGACATGTACGTAACCAATGCTGGCGATCCGATTACGGTAGCAGAATTG
>JAFPAT010000040.1 GCA_017425655.1 Rikenellaceae bacterium
GCGCGACGTGATAGTCCTTCTTGCCGCGGGTATATTTGTTTTGGCAGCTATTGAGAAAGAGTTTTTCATACCCTCCAAAAACAAAAAGGGTCGCAATGCTGCGACCCTGCTCGAAATTGATCTTGTTGCGGAAAGAGGGGGATTCGAACCCCCGGTACAGTAATCCCGTACGTCAGTTTAGCAAACTGGTGGTTTAAGCCACTCACCCATCTTTCCAAACCGTATGACCTTTCGGCTTTTCGAGGTGCAAATATAGACTAAATTTATTTATCTGCCAAATTTCAACCTCAAAATTTTCAAAATAGTTTACATTACACCCTCTTCGCGTAGAATCTCATAGATCTTGTCGGCCACTTCAATACGGTTGATCGTATCGCGATTGGCGAAGAAGATGACCAAGATTTCGTGCTCGGGTATGCGACCTGCGTAATTCAGATAACCGCCATTGTCGCCCAAATGGTAGATGTGTTTGGGTTGGTCGGGGTTCTGCTGGATAAACCAACCATAGCCATAACCGGTATTTGCATTGTAACCATAGTCGGCTGTTTCGGGGATCATAATGTGCTGTGTCCAAGCTTTGCTCTTCGACTCTTCGCTTAAAATCGATGTGCCGCGCAGAGCCTTCTCCCACTTCGCAAAATCGCGCAATGAGGTGTAAATGCCTCCATCGGCTTTCGACGCGAAGAACGAGGTTTCGCCGTAGTCGCACTCTACATAACAGCCCTGTTCGTCATCAAAAGTGTAACCGTGCGAGGGGTTGGGTATTTCGCGATCAGCCTCGAAATATAGTGTTGTCTCCATGCCCGCGGGAGCAAAGATATTGTCGTGCATATATTGCTCGAACGGAATTCCAGTTACGCGTTCAACGATCTGATATACAAGCTGAAATGTGGGATTGATATACTCATATTGAGTTCCGGTAGGAAAGTTCAGATAGTCCAAGTCGATCAGATACTGGCACGACTCTACATCGGTCGAGTAGAGTACAAAATTGCGATCGGTGCGCGGGCGTGCATCTGGCAATCCCGATGTGTGGCTCATGATGTGGTGCAACGTGATCGAATCGTAGAACGGAGCATGAAATTCAGGGAAAAATTTACTCAAAGGATCGTTCATCGAGAGCAAACCGCGCTCTTCGAGTTGGAGCAACGCAACGGCTGAAAACTGTTTCGAGATTGAGGCGATACAGAAATTTGTCTCGGGCGTAATTGGCTCGTGCGTTTCGAGGTCGGCCAAGCCGTAGCATTTTTCAAAAAGCACCTCGTTGCCTTTCATTACAAGGACAGCTGTACCAGGCTCGTCAGAAGCGGGGTAGAGTGATGTGAAAAGTGAGTCTAAACGTTCAGCAAGAGCTGTGTTGTCGGCTGAATTGCAAGCTGTCATCATAACAAGCGAGAGTAAAATAGCTAGTTTTTTCATCTTTTATATTCAATAATTTTATGACAAATTTAGAAAAATTGACTCTAAATTACAACAAAACAGAGTTATCGTGCGCGTACATATATAAAAAGCGGGCAAAAATATCACAATGACGTGATTTTTTATTTATCTTTGCGGTCTGTATTTTACAAGCCGAAAGGCTGGTATTAATGATTATTTAGAATAATGGGAATAAATTCTATTACTGTTGCATTTGCCAAAGAAGAGCACGTGAAGTACGCCGAGCGTATCTGCACACTGATTTATGAGTCGGCATTGCAACGTGGTACGGGTATCGCAAAGCGTACGCCCGAATATATCTCCGCAAAGATTAAAGGCGGTAAGGCTGTCGTGGCATTGCAGGGCGACAAACTTGTTGGTTTTAGCTATATCGAGTGCTGGGGACACGGCGACTATGTAGCTACATCGGGTCTGATTGTTGATCCCGAATATCGTAATCTTGGTCTGGCTGCTCGAATCAAGGAGAAGACATTCGAGTTGGCTCGTCTGCGATTCCCCTTTGCGAAATTGTTTAGTATTACAACATCGCTGCCGGTGATGAAGCTTAATTCGCGTTTGGGTTATAAGCCTGTAACCTTCTCGGAATTGACAGACGATGAGGAGTTCTGGGCAGGTTGTCAGGGATGCTGCAATTACGACATTTTGTTGCGCAATAATCGTCGTATGTGTCTCTGTACGGGTATGCTATATGATCCGAAACAGCCACTTGAGAAACAGTCGGCTCTGTCGCCCTATTGGATGATGTTGAAGAATCAGATTCGTAAGATCTTTCATTTGAAGTAAAATCAAAAATATAGATAAAACAATGGAAAAGAAAAAAGTTGTTTTGGCGTTTAGTGGTGGTCTTGACACCTCGTTCTGCGTCAAGTATCTTTCGGAAGATTTAGGTTACGAGGTACATACTGCAATTGCTAATACCGGTGGTTTCTCGAACGATGAGTTGGCTTCGATCGAGGAACGTGCATATCGTTTGGGTGCAAAGTCGCACGCATCGCTCGATATTACGCAGGAGTACTACTCGAAGAGTATCAAATATATGGTTTTCGGTAACATCCTGCGTAATGGTACCTATCCCATCTCGGTATCGTCGGAGCGTATTTTCCAGGCGATCGCAATTATTGAGTACGCCAAGAGTATTGGCGCAGATTGCGTAGCTCACGGCTCGACCGGTGCAGGTAACGATCAGGTTCGTTTCGATTTGACGTTCCAGATTCTGGCTCCCGAAATTGAGATTATCACCCCGACCCGCGATATGGTTCTTACTCGCGAGTATGAGATCAACTATTTGAAGGAGCGTGGATATGTTGCTGACTTTACCAAGTTGGAGTACTCGATCAATAAGGGCCTGTGGGGCACGAGTATTGGCGGTAAGGAGACTTTGCACTCGGAGCAAACTCTGCCTGAAAGTGCATATCCCAGCCAGATTACAGCCGAGGGTGAGGAGCATTTGAAACTGACCTTCGAGAAGGGAGAAATTGCTGCTGTCAATGGCGAGAAATTCGAGGATAAGGTCGAGGCAATTCGTCGTATTGAGGAGATCGGTTCGAAGTTCGGTATCGGTCGCGATATGCATATCGGCGATACGATTATCGGCATCAAGGGCCGTGTAGGTTTCGAGGCTGCGGCTCCGATGTTGATCATTGCTGCTCACAAGATGTTGGAGAAGCATACGCTGACCAAGTGGCAGCTCTATTGGAAGGATCAGATCGGTACTTGGTACGGCATGTTCCTGCACGAGGCGCAGTATCTCGACCCCGTTATGCGCGATATGGAGGCGTTCCTCGATAGCACGCAGCAGAATGTATCGGGTACTGTTGAGTTGATTCTGCGTCCCTACTGCTATACGTTGGTTGGTGTTGATTCGTCGTTTGATTTGATGAAGACCGATTTCGGTGAGTATGGTGAGGTAAATAAGGCTTGGACTGCTGACGATGTTAAGGGCTTCACCAAGATTATGGGCAACCAGATGAAGATCTTCTATAACGTACAGAAACGTAACGAGAAATAATGGTTAAGGTCGGTATTATCGGTGGCGCGGGTTATACCGCAGGAGAGTTGCTCCGCTTGTTGATTAACCATCCGCAGGTGCAGATCGTCTTTGTTCATTCGTCTAGCAATGCGGGTAATCACGTGTGCGATGTGCATGGTGGACTGTGGGGCGAAACCGATCTGCGATTCAGTGCCGAGTATGACTTGACGGCAGTTGATGTGCTGTTTATGTGTTCGGCACACGGCCAGAGCCGCAAGTTTTGGGAGGAGAACGCGATGCCCGAGGGTCTCAAGGTAGTTGATTTGGCGCAGGACTTCCGCGATGAGTCGGAGGGTTATGTGTATGGTCTGCCCGAAATCAACCGC